>JBCDCD010000019.1:0-12389 GCA_039182445.1 Pseudomonadota bacterium
AAACTCTGAAAAAATTATATCTGCTATAAAAAAACCTTTTCAAGCTATATCTTTCAGCACCCCTGCAAGTGTAAAAAAGCCTGTAAATATAATCCTTAAAAAGGCTCATAAGGCTGCCCAATCGCTTAAATCTCTATCTCAGCAGGCGTACGCAGAATCGGCCTGTGTTACCGTTTTTGGCCATCACGATAAAACATTACGATTTGGTAATGATTCTGTGCTATAATTAAACTATATCAACGATTTAACGAGGTTTGTTATAGCGAATACCACCCCGCACGAAATATCGATTACGTACGATAGCAACACCCATCTCCCTATTTTGTTTGGCAGCCACAATGAAAATCTTCGCCATTTGGAAGATTTGCTGACGATTGATGTCGCCTCACGCGGCAATACGCTGCTGATTAAAGGTGAAAAACGCAATGCGACCATGGCGCAAGATATTCTCGATTATCTTTACCAGAAGGCACGCGAAGGCCGTGATGTTACAATTGATGAGATAGAATCCTCTTATCGTTTCTTAACGTCCGAATCGAAGGGGAAAAACGGGAAAAAAACAAAGAAGGAAAAAGAGATGCCTCTTGATGAAAAGGCCGGAATTAAGACGTATAAAAATAAACTGATCTCGCCGCGTTCGCCGAACCAAGCGAACTATATCGAAGCGATACGCAATCATGACATGGTTTTCGGGATTGGTCCCGCCGGAACGGGTAAGACTTTTTTGGCGGTGGCTGCTGCGGTACAAATGTATCAGGAAGGAAAAATTGAACGCATGGTGTTTTGTCGTCCGGCGGTTGAGGCAGGAGAACAGCTTGGTTTCCTTCCTGGAGATATGCTCGAAAAGATCGATCCGTATCTCCGTCCGATTTATGATGCGTTGCATGACATGATGCCGGCCGCCGAAATTCCGAAAAAGATTGAGAGTGGTGATATTGAAATTGCCCCCCTCGCTTTTATGCGCGGTCGGACGTTGAAAAATGCCTTTGTGGTGCTGGATGAAGCCCAGAACACGACCTCAATGCAGATGAAAATGTTTCTGACGCGGATGGGCGAAGGCACGCGCATGGTGATTACGGGCGATCCATCACAGATTGATTTGCCGCATCATACAGTGAGTGGCCTCAAAGAAGCGATGAGTGTTTTGGAGAATGTCGATGAAGTGCCCTTCATTCATTTTGACGCTAAAGACGTGGTGCGTCATAAGCTCGTCACCAAAATTATTGAAGCCTACGACAAAAAAGACTCAGAAAACAAAAATGGATAATCAGTGTAACGTTGATATTGATATATCGCTGCAAGATCCCGAATGGGAGAAGCTAGGTGGTGTTGAAAAAGTGGTTGAGGAATCTGTAAAGCTTACCCTCAAAAGCGCGATCCTGCCCAAAATTGTTCTCGATCGCGATACGGAGGTCAGCATTGTGCTCGCCAACAATGATTTACTCCATGTGCTTAATCGTGAATATCGCGACAAAGACAAGCCATCCAATATTCTCACTTTTGCGACGTTGGATTCCGAAGAGCCTGTGACCGATGGCCCCCTTAATTTGGGTGATGTCTTCCTGTCCTATGAAACGGTGATGGAAGAAGCGACGGATGAAGGCAAGTTCATTCTCGATCATGTGCGCCACCTGATTGTGCATGGAGTGCTGCACTTGCTTGGTTACGATCATAAGCAAGATGATGAAGCAACCGATATGGAAACGCTTGAAATCCGCATTTTGGAGCGCATGAATGTACAAAACCCTTATACAAAGGCAGATTTCTAATTTATAATTAGATTATGTTGAAAATGACTGAAGACGACGATCCATCAAGTATGAAGGCTGCCCCCTCTTCCGAGGAGGGTAAGGGCGGCCCAAAATCCACTCAAAAAAATGGAGGCCTATTAGCCAATATCAAGGCACTGTTTTCTAAACCGAAGAACGGTAATGATTCCTTACGCGAGGTGCTGGAAGAGTATATCGAGAAATCCGATGAGGAACCGATCGATGCGTCCATCGCGGCACATGAGAGCGCAATTATCTCCAATGTTCTCAAGCTACGTGATCGTACCGCCATTGATGTGATGATCCCGCGCGCCGATATTGCCGCGATTGAAGTCGAGGCTGGTCAGGAAGAATTAATGGAACTTCTTTCCAAACACCAATTCAGCCGTATTCCTGTTTATCGTGACAACATGGACAATATTTTAGGCACAGTGCACATCAAAGACATCCTCTCTCATGTGGCGGGGCGTTTGGAGATTAATTTAAGATCATTGATCCGTCCTGTGCCAATTGTGTCGCCCTCTCTGCCTGTGCTGGATTTATTGCTCAAAATGCAAAGCGATAAGAAGCATATGGTGCTTGTCGTGGATGAATATGGCGGTATTGATGGTTTGGCGACGATTGGCGATGTGATCGAAGCCATTGTTGGTGAGTTTGATGATGAATTTGATACCGAAACTGCCCCGCAAATGACAATTGGCGATGATGGCAGTGTGACGGCTGATGCACGTTTTGACGTTGAGGATTTTGAAGAAAAATTTGGAAAAATCCTCACCGAAGAAGAGCGTGAAGAAGTGGATACTTTGGGCGGCCTTGTCTTTTTCACAGCAAGCCGCATTCCAGCCCGTGGCGAGATTATTAAACATGAGAGCGGTATGGTTTTTGAGATTGTCGATGCCGATCAACGAAAAATAAATCGCTTGCGGATTCAAAACATCCCTTCTGCGCCAGCAGAGTCCCAATAATTTTTGCATGCCACGCTTGATTGAAAATAGCCCGTACTGGTTGAAATTACTTATGGCGTTGGTTTTGGGCGTGGTGCTTTCTTATTCACAGGCGCCCTATCATTCCTGGTTTTTAACTTTTATTTCTTTTGGCGGTTTTTATTTTCTTTTTGAAACTTTAGAAAAAAAGCGCGAGGTTTTCCTTCTCAGCTTTATCTTCTCGATTGGCTATTTTGTTGCTGGGTTGAATTGGATCGGCAACGCGCTTTTGGTTGAAGGGAATGAGTATCGGTGGGTGTGGCCGATTGCAGTCATTGCCCTGCCCTGTCTTCTCTCTCTCTTTCCGGCGCTCTTTTTAAGTGTTGCGCGCTATCTATCGAAAGCCAAAACCATGGAAAGCTTTTTGCTTTTCTGTGTTTTGTTATCTTTAGCGGAATTTACACGCAGCTTTATCTTTACCGGCTTTCCTTGGAATCTATACGGTTACACATGGCTCGGTCTATTTCCAATAGCGCAAAGTGTTAGCCTTATCGGTCCGTTTGGCCTGACTTTTCTAACGATATTCTGGGGCGCTGTTTTTGGGTTTGTGAGTATCCATTGCCAGAAATCAATTCCAGTTTTTACAATCGCTCTTGCTACATTTTTAATGACTTATGGTTATGGTTTTTATCGCTTGGACAGTGCTATAGTAAATGGCAATGAAGATATTGCCGTAACCGTTGTACAACCAAATATACCGCAGGCTGAAAAATGGGATCCAGATAAGCTCGTTGCTAATTTTGAGAAACATATGGAACTGTCTTCGCAACAGTCTAATGTAAAAAAAGAAATAATTATTTGGCCAGAAACGGCGATTCCCCCCGCTCTCATTAATGCCCCTTCGGTGAAGCAACGCCTCCAGAGCATATTAAACGAACATAGGATTTTATTATCCGGAGGATTGGCAATCACGCAAGATCCGAAAACGCAAAAACGAGAATACCACAATGCCGTGTTTCAATTTGACGGACGCAGCACGCCGGAACGTCTTTATAACAAAAGTCATCTGGTGCCTTTTGGTGAGTATATCCCTTTCCAGCAATTTATCCCTTTAACACCCGTGGTTAATTTTACGGGTTTTCAAAAAGGGAATGGTGCGACGACGATTGATTTGGCCGGATGGCCCAGCTTTAGCCCGCAAATATGCTATGAGATCATCTTCCCTAACAGGATGGTTGCAAAAGATGCAGAGCGCCCAGATTTTATCCTAACCGTGACTAATGATGCCTGGTATGGCGGTAGTCCCGGCCCGCGTCAACATTTTGCACAAGCACGCTTTCGCGCCATTGAACAAGCTATTCCTGTTATTCGATCAGCCAATACTGGTATTAGCGGAATTATTGACCCGTATGGTCGCGTGGTTGAAAAATTGTCGTTATTGGAAAGCGGTTTTATTCAACAAAATCTTCCCAAATCACTTAGTAATAGAACTTTATACTCATCCGTAAGTAACTGGTTATATTTAATTTTCTGTGGTTCTGTATTCGCAATTCTGTTTATTTGTCGGCGTTTTTTGAAATAAATCAACCATAAGCATATATTTTGTTTGCATACAAAGGTAACCTTTGTTATTTTTCGTAAAATATCAAGGAGCTTTTATGACGAAACAGGCCACTTTATCGCCGCCTTCTGTGAAGAAGAAAGGTCATGTCCAAGAGATCGACACAGTCATTGGGCAGCGCATTCACGCCTTGCGAAAGCGCTATAAGCTCACGCAAGCGGATTTGGCCGGCAAGCTCGATGTGTCAACACAGCAAGTGCAAAAATATGAAAAAGGTGAAAACCGCCTCTCTTTATCTAAGGCAGTGGATTTATGCCGGGCTTTAGATGTTTCGATCGAAAAATTTACCGACGGGCTCTATCAATCATTAGAAATGGGGCTCGCCGATAACGCACAACAGTCTGGTTTTGAAGATAATGAAGATATTCAAAGCATTAAAGATACGACCGAGCTGATCAAAGCCTATCACATGATTGATGATCCGGAAAAACGTGCGGATTTTATCAAAACCGTGAAACAAATGGCGAAAGCCCTTTCCAAATAGCCAGAATTTCTCTACATTTCACGAGTTTTACTAGAAAAGAAAGATTATTGTTATGAATGCGAATGTTTCTACTTTGCCGAATACACAGCCTGGTTCTGAAGCGGAGGCCAATTTGAAAAACTATGTTTTCACGAGTGAGTCCGTTTCTGAAGGCCACCCCGATAAAATTTGTGATCAGATTTCAGATGCGATTGTCGATGCGTTCATTCGTGAAGAGCCGCAATCACGCGTGGCGATTGAGACTGCTGTAACAACAGATTATGTCGGCATTTTTGGAGAAACACGCGGGCCAGATACGATTACACCCGATGTAATGGAAGAGCTGGCGCGTAATGTGATTAAAAAGATAGGCTATGATCAAATAGGCTTTAGCTGGAAAACAGCGCGCTTTGATATTCGTGCTCATTCACAATCCGTTGATATTGCACAAGGCGTTGATGCCGAAGGTGCTGGAGACCAAGGCATTATGTTTGGTTATGCGTGTCGTGAAACAGAACAATATATGCCGGCGGCTATTCAATACTCTCATGACATCTTACGTGTTTTATCTGAAGCACGTCATAGTGGCGAATTACCGCAATTGGGCCCTGACTCAAAATCACAAGTCTCGCTACGCTATGAAGATAACAAACCCGTTCAAGCAGCGTCGGTTGTTGTATCATCACAGCACGGTGAAAATGTGAAGCAGGATGAGGTTCGTGAAATCATTCGCGAAAAAGTTTTAAAAACACTTCCTGAAGGCTGGATGTGTCCGGAAGATGAATTCTATGTTAATCCAACGGGTCGTTTTGTGATTGGTGGTCCTGTGGGTGATGCCGGTTTAACGGGGCGTAAGATTATTGTTGATACGTATGGCGGTGCCGCGCCGCATGGTGGTGGCGCTTTCTCCGGTAAAGATCCGACAAAAGTTGACCGTTCCGCGGCCTATGCAGCGCGCTATGTAGCGAAAAACATCGTTGCGGCGGGCTATGCGGATCGTTGTACGATTCAAGTGTCTTATGCGATTGGTATCGCGAAACCGATCTCTGTTTTCGTGAATACCCACGGCACAGGATCTGTTCCGGAAGCTGAATTGGTCAATGCGGTTCCAAAAACAATTGATCTGAGTCCGAAAGGTATTCGTGAGCATCTGCAGCTCAACCGTCCAATTTATGCCCGTACCGCAGCCTATGGGCATTTTGGGCGCACACCGGAAGAGGATGGTGGTTTCTCTTGGGAGAAAACCGATCTGGTGGATCCGCTCCAAAAAATTCTAGGGTAAGTGACCGAAACCTTTGCTGATAAATGGCGTTTTTACGGACGGCGTGTTGGACGACGGCTGAATAGTGCTCGCCAAGACGCGATTGATGACACCTATCCCCTCTTTCAAATTACCGATGATTTATTAAAAGAAGACAGATCACTCTCTTTAGAGGCGTTATTTAAAGCTCCGAAAGACAAAACGATCATGGAAATTGGTTTTGGCAACGGTGAACGCTTGGCCGAAATGATGCGGCGCTATCCTGATAATAATTACATTGCCGCCGAAGCCTTTATTAATGGTGTGTCAGCTTTTCTATCAGAGGAAGGCATTCAAGATCGAAATCTCCGTGTATTGGCTGATGATGCCATACCGCTTGTGAAATCATTGGAAAGCAGCACTATTGATAGCCTCTATATCCTCAATCCCGATCCATGGCATAAAACACGCCATCACAAACGCCGCATTGTGAACGACAATAATCTCAAAGAGTTTTACCGAATTTTAAAACCAGACGGAGAGCTTATTCTTTCAACCGATGTGCCGGATTTGGCAGAATGGATGATTGCTCATACGGTGCGTCATGGTGGTTTTGAATGGCAAGCACAAAACCGACGAGAATGGATAGAGCCGCCAGAGGATTGGATACCAACACGCTACGAGACAAAAGGCGCCAAGGGAGCTGCGCAGATGCATTATTTTATCTTTAAGCGTCTCTAATTTTTTAAAGCTGAAAATACATTGATAATACAAATACGTTTATCGAGATTAGCGGGAACGGTTTGAGAAAACAGCTCTCTAATCTTCTCTTGTGTCTCCAAAAGCGTTTGAAGCTGCTTGTCGCTTAAAGCTTGAGAAAGTGTATTCTGAAACAAGGGATCAAGAGGCTTGTTTTTGGCTTTTGCCATGATAACTTCGGCAAAATAAAGATCAAAAAACAATCCGATAATATCAAAAAGCTTTTCCTGCCCTGCTCTGCCCACCGTTTCGGCCAAATGATGAATGTCTTTAATCTTAAAGTTGGGATAATTATCAAAGAAACGCAGAATTGTCTGAATATTCTCTAATCCGTCATTTTCAATAATATTTTTTGTTTGGCCAAATTGGCGGTTCGATAAGTGCAAAAGCAGCTGTTTTTCTTCAGTGCTAAATTCATCGCCATATTCTTTTGAAAGCAATGTATTGAAGTGCTCTTCCGCTAGAGAGGAGAACGCAATGGTTCGACAGCGCGAACGTATGGTTGGAATCATTGCACTTGGACGATGGGCAATCAAAATCAGCAGGCTGTTTTTGGGCGGTTCTTCCAATATTTTGAGTAGCGCATTCTGTGCATTATTATTCATCGTATCGGCGTTATCAATGATAACAATGCGCCACCCACCTTCGGATGATGTCATTCGTAAAAACGGCGCAACCTTACGTGCTGTTTCAACATCAATGCCCTTTTTTTCTTTTTTCGTTCGTGGATCATAGGACTTTTCAATGGTCAGTAAGTCTGGGTGACCGCCTGAAGACACCTTGGCAAAAACGGGGTCATTTACATCCGTATCGAGGTTTTCAGCCGCTCCTTTAGGTGCAGTATCACCGAATAGGCTATCTTGACTGTCGTCTTCTATCCCTTTCGAGAATAAAAATCGTGTGAGACGATAGGCAAAGGTAGCCTTGCCAACGCCTTTTGGCCCTGCGAAAATTAACGCGTGCGGTAGATTATTGCCTTCAACGAGCTTTAAGAGTTTTTGCTCAATCTCGTCGTGACCTATTAAGAGATTGGAATCTCTTGGCTCCTTCAAGCCTTCTATAAAAGGCTGGCTCGCTGGTTCATCAAATTCTTCATCAAACAGCATGGCTTAATCTCTCTACTGTTATTTGTGCAATATTTTGCGCGATCGTTTCAATCTCTTTTGTGGCATCGATGATTTCAAATCGATCATATTCCTCCTTGGCAAGGTCAAGGAAGCCATCGCGCAGGATTTGATGGTTGCTCTCATCTTGCTGATCGTAATGATCACGCGCGCCACGCCTACTCACCCGCTCAAGGACAGTTTCGACGGGAATATCGAGCAAAAAAGTAATATTGGGTATGTAATTCCCCACAACCCTTTTTTCTAAATCTTTAATAAAGCTCATGTCGATTTTATGCAGAGCGCCCTGATAAACACGTGTTGAATCGATGTAACGATCACACAAGATAATCTTTCCAGCCTCTAAAGCGGGCGCTATGACGTCTTTAATGTGCATCGAACGCGCCACAAAGAATAACAAAAGCTCAGCATCCTGTGACCAATTACCGCCCCATTCTTCATGACTCAGAAGATCGCGGATTTCTTCAGCGGCAGGCGTGCCCCCCGGCTCTCTGGTGGTGACAATATCATGCCCTTGAGATTGTAGATGGTCGGCGAGAAGCTTAATCTGTGTTGATTTGCCAGCCCCTTCCCCACCTTCAAACGTAATGAAAAAGCCTTTGTTAGACACGGTTTAAAGCGTTCCTCTGATGAGATATTTCAATTTCATCATTGTTTTATCAATAAAACTGGCGCCTGCAACATCGTTTTTGGCCAAAAGAGGCACTTCCAAAGGTTCTTCAAGCGTTTTTGCCTTCACAACAAGCGTGCCGATTTCCTGTCCTTTTGTTACGGGGGCGACGACAGGAGATTTATACTTCACTTCAAAGCGTGCTTTATCCGACGATTTTAATGTCATCAGAAGGTCATCATTCACTGTAAGCAAAACAGACTCTTCAGCGCCATAAGCGACAGGTGCCGTGGAGATATCCTGCCCCGCCTCAAGAATTTTCTTATTTTTAAAATTTGTTAGCGCCCATTGAATAATGCGTTTTGATTCTGATTTTCTATCGGCTTCGCTCTCGAGACCGTTAATCACCATTACGACACGACGTTCATCCTTAATGGCGGTACCGATGAGGCCATAGCCTGCAGCCTCTGTATGCCCTGTTTTCATGCCATCTGCTCCCATATCAGCATATAGTAGTGGATTACGATTTTTCTGGGTAATATCAGAATAAGTAAACTCGGTTTCGCTAAACATTGGGTAATATTCAGGAAAATCTATAATGAGTCGCCTTGCCATGACGCTTAAATCTTCGGCTGTCGAATAATGGTTTTCATCGGGCCAGCCACTCGCATTCATAAAGTTGGTGTTATGCATGCCAATATCTTTGGCTTTTTGAGTAATCTTTTTCGCAAAGCTATCCTCATCGCCACTTATGCCTTCAGCTAGGGCAATTGTTGCGTCATTCCCCGATTGAATAATAACACCACGCAATAAATCCTCAACACTCACGGATGTGCCTTCCGCGATAAACATTTTAGAACCGCCCTTTTCAGACGCCTTTTTACTGATAACAAACTTTGTGTCCATGCTGATCTTACCGCTCTTAATGGCGTCTAAGACCGTATAAGTCGTCATGACTTTACTCATCGAGGATGTCGGCATGCGTTCATCAGCGTTTTTAGAAAGTAAAGTTTGCCCTGTCGTGAAATCGACAACATAAGCCTGTTTCGCCTTCGTTTCTAAGGCGTAGGCAGGCGTAAAGGCAAAGGCGACAAAAAGAAAAAGAAGAGTTCGTATCATTTTAATCAATCACGATAACGGCGTTATGATTACCGCCTTGTTGGAGTTGAGCGAGAATAGTGTCGGCTTGGGCGCGGTTGGAAAATGGCCCCAAACGAACACGGTAAAAGGGACTATTATCGACGCGGGCAAGATAAACTTTTGATGGTCCCAATGAAGAAAGCTGATTGCTGTAATTTAAAGCATTCTGCTCCAATGAAAATGAACCAGCTTGAACAAAAATTCTACCATCAAAGCTAGCGGGTACTGGCGCAGAGGTTGGCTCTGGCATATAAACACGCTGTCTCTGACCTTCAACAGGTTTCCGCTGTGGTGTTGTCACCCCTCGTCCCGGTTCGGATAATGTGATTTGTGTCACAGGAGGAACAGGCTTTCCTTGCGGGACAACAAACCCTTCATTTTCCATGGTATTTGTTGATTCAACGATCGCGCGTGTTCTTGGCGTCATTTTGTTACGATTCATCGCCACTTCGTAGCCGCCTGTGTCATGCCCTGCCTTTGCTAAATTAGCGACTTCGCGACTCGCATCTGGAATGACTTCAATTTTAACTCTGGTTGTTCCTTGATTTTTAAACCCAAGAAGGCTTGCAGCGCGCTCTGACACATCAAGCACGCGATCATTGGCAAAAGGTCCACGATCATTCACACGAAGATAGAGAGAACGGCCATTTTGCATGTTGGTCACACGAATAATAGAAGGCAATTGTAAAGTGCGGTGCGCCGCCGTCAGTTCGTTTTTATCAAAGATCTCTCCATTGGCTGTGAGCTTCCCATGAAAGTTCGGGCCATACCATGAAGCAATACCAATCTCAGTATGGTTGAACGTTTCCGCGGGATAATATTGGCGGTTCTTAATCGTGTAAGGCGTTCCAACCTTGTAAATGCCCGTACTTTCTGGTCGATCGCCGGGCATAGGAATTTGTTTTACAACATGCGCAGCATATTGTGTCTGCGAACAGCTCGTCAGTGCGCCGAAAGAGACAATAATCAAAAATAAAATAAGGGGATTACGATGATACATAGATTTAAACTTCTTCAATTATCCTTGTGCAATCGCGTCAGCCAATAGACCAACAGAGGTTGCGAAGTACGTGGAACGGTTCCAATGCATGATGGTGTGGTAATTGTTATAGACGATGTAAGCTTCACCATTGAGGCCATCAGGCGCAACAACAGAAGCCATCATATTCTCTTGTGGTAGTGCACCGCCACCATGCTTTTTCACACCTATTGAGGCCCAATAAGAAAGCGGTTTTTTAATTTTACGCCCTTCCATGCTTGCTGGGAAGTTTGCGGGTAATTGAACGCGGCGACCCCATCGTTCATCACCTTTCCATCCATTTTTAACGAGATAATTAGCTGTAGAAGAAAAAATATCCTTTTTTGTATTCCAGATGTCGCGGCGACCATCATTGTTACCGTCAACGGCATAGGCATTAAAGCTGGAGGGCATAAATTGGTTTTGCCCCATTGCCCCTGCCCAGGAGCCCTTCATATTCGCGGCACTAATATGCCCCTGATCAATGATTTTCAGGGCATTTAGGAGTTCTTTTTTAAAGAAATCCGCCCGACGTCCTTCCCAAGCCAACGTTGCCAAGGCTGGAACAACATCAAATCCGCCTGTGTTGCTACCGTAATTGGTTTCGATCCCCCACAAGGCAACAATATATTGCTTCGGAACGCCATAAGCATCTTCGACAGATTGCAAGAGCTGATAATTCTCCCGCAGCATTTTGCGTCCATTTTGAATGCGCGTTGGATGCACAATCATTTCCTTATACTGCGCGAAAGTCTTTTTTCCTTCCGGCTGCTTTCGATCCAATTCGATCACACGGTTTTTGGGATAAATATTTGTTAGCGCGGCATTGATTGTTTTTTGAGAGATGCCCGCTTGCGCCGCTTCTTGCCGAAAGTTTTGGAGCCAAGTGTCAAAGCTTTGCGTTTGGGCAAACGCCGAGAAGCTGATACCCATCATCATCACTGTGAGAGAAACTATTCTAAACATGCCGAATCCTCGCCTTTATTATGATATAAATCTACAAAATCGGTGGAAATGCGGACAAGTGCTTTCCGCGTATTTTAGTAATCAAGCCACAGAATTGTGGCGATCTTAAGAAATTCGCGCATTTCCCGAAAATAAGGCTTTACGAAAGGCTGTTAGGTGATTATTTTCCCTTTTGCACAATCGACATGGTATGGAAGCGTGGCAGAGCGGTTGAATGCACCGGTCTTGAAAACCGGCAAGGGTGCAAGCCCTTCGAGAGTTCGAATCTCTCCGCTTCCGCCATTTTAATTCAAGAATAAAGCCTCAGATAAAATTACGCCCCAAACTAAGTGGCTTGAGATTATTATTATGCCTAATCCATAAAAACAGAATTGCAACTTCTGATTAGGCTCTGCTTTTGAAATTAAGTATTTCAAGGCCAGAAATAGACTAAAAACGAAAAGAGACATCGTACCTATAACTAAAATGGTACTTCTTGGAAGAGCTTCACAAAAAGACGCGCCATCCATCATGCCAAAAAACCCTACAAATGTGACTATTCCACCCAAGAATATTGCACTTCTGCTTAATTTTTTAGTAATCGCTTCTGAGGAAAGATTTTTTGTCTTTTTCACTTCCGACAACCGTATGATTTTGAAGGAAATAAAGAACAACAGAAAGACAAAAGTAAGATAAGATAGCCCTATAAAAATATTTGTAGGATTACACATAGTAAAATGTATGTTTGAAGCGATCTCTCCAAAGGAATTTCCAGTT
>JBCDCD010000020.1:0-12290 GCA_039182445.1 Pseudomonadota bacterium
CGTGCCTTCTGTCGCTTGCGCTGAAGGAACGTTAAGAACAAAACATGCCATAAACATGACAAGCAAGAGAGTAAACTTATGCATCATAAAAGCCTCTGGTTTTATTATATCAAAATATTCGTTTTTTCTAAAAATCGTCGTATTCCGGAATATCCGCAACAGCCGCCGCACTCGGATCTTTATCATTAATCAGCGCTTGACGATTTTGATAATACGCACTGCGTACAGCTGCATAATAATCAAATGAATTCCGTCTTAGATCATCAATAATATCTAAAAGCTCTTCACGTTGGGATATAACACCCGCACCAACGCGAACATAATGTAACGGCTCTTCATGAATATTGAAGAGATACATTCTGAGCGGATCCGCATAGCTATCGACCACGATTCCTGTAGCATCTCTGAACGTCGAAGGTCCAAGAAGTGGTAATACGACGTAAGGACCATTACCAAAGCCCCATTTCGCCAGCGTCTGACCAAAATCTTCCGGCTCATGCGGGATACCACCATCCGCGGCCAAATCAAGGATACCACCGAAACCAGCAAGCGTATTAATCACTACACGTGCTGTTGCATTCCCTGCGCCTTCTAAATCACCTTGTAACAGTTGATTACCAATAATGATTGGGCTTTGTAAGTTACGCAAAAAATTACGAATAGCGGTACGCAGTGCACCCGGCGTGAAGAGACGATAGCCTCGTGCAACAGGCTCTAAAATAGCTTTATCGGCCGCATCGTTAATTTTTAACGTCACACGATTAACTTCTTCTGCAGGATCGTAAATTTCCAACTCACCTGTAGAAGAACTATTACTACTACAAGCGCTTAAACATAAGACGCATGCAAGCAGAATGATCGGTGTTGTAATTTTTGTGAGGAACATAATAGAAGTCCAAAATTAATTTTAATAAGTGTGCCTGTAAATCGTTGAAACGTAAAGATATTTAAAAAATACCTTAACAGTAAAAACTTAACAAAACATATACGTAAAGTTTATGAAAGCAAAAAAATGACTGATTGTTATGTAATTATCCATCCTCGAGATTCATCAATAACCCGATACCCAAAACAAAGGAAATAATGGCTGGAAACCAAGCAGCGATAAACAAAGGAATTTGCCCCGATATACCGAGCGCTTGTAAGAAATTAGACGAAAAAAACACCAAAAATCCAATGCCAATACCAAGGATGAGCAATAAAAAGCCACCCTGCGCCCGAGGCGGCCTCAGAGAAACCGTTGCCGCAAGCAATATCATCGCCATGAATAGCAAAGGCTGTGAAAGCAAATTCTGGAAGTAGACCTTCATCTGATTGGCATTCAACCCAGTGGCTTCCAATCGTTTTATGTTTTCTGGAAAATCCCAAAAAGAAACTGTTTCGGGGGAAGAGAAATTCTCTTCAAGTTGTTGCCGCGTCATATTTGTTTCAAATAAATACGTCTCTTGCTGATTAGGAGGCAAGGAAACTTGATTCTCGACCGCTTGTTTCAAGATCCAAAGATTTTTATCGATAGATCCGCGCGGCGCATCGACACGTTTTTGAAAGTTGCCATTAGGATCAAAGAAAAAGAGCGTTACTTCTTCTAACTCCCACGATGGAAGTTTTATATCTTTAGCATGTAAAATAACAGATTGGTTATTAACCTCCTGTCGCATCCATAGACCTTGGTTGGAGAGACTAATCGGATTGCTCTTCCGACTAAAAAACTCGGCTTCAAGCGTTTCATATCGCTCGACTAACAAGACGCCCAAAGGGTTAATCACTGTAATTTTCACAACACCGATGAGAAACGCGCATAATATAACCGGCATAATAAATTGCCAAACAGATAACCCAACCGAACGCAGAATAACCAATTCATGCTTTTTGGTCAGCTGCCAAAAAATAAAAATAGCGGTAAATAAAATAGCAAATGTAAAAACTTGCTGACCAACCTCTGGCAACTTTAACAAACTCAACACGATTAGATCTTGAAACTGTAAAACATTTTTATCGACCGCACGTCTTAACAGCTCCACTAAATCAAAAATAAAAATAACAGCCAAAAGACAAAAAAGTATAATCAAAAAAGTAATGAGGAATTTTTTGAATAGATAAATACCAACTGTTTTGGGAAGTAACTTATTCATCAAGCCCCCACCGATTAAGAAGAGAAAAAAGAGAGATTCTAAGACTTTCCCCTGCTCTGCTGAGCATAAACAAACAAAAAGAGAGCGGTAAAAAAACAACACAATATAAGAGCGCCAAACCAATATTTGATACCAAGGCGTAATTAAAAAGAGCAAGATAGAGGCTTTGTAATAAGATAACGCTGAGAACTGCAAAGAAAATTCTTCCAGAACCACCGCGCCTATTTGTTGCGCCCAGAATTAAAAAACAAAGACTAATAGCGGCAAAGCTTAGAGCAAGAAAAGGACCAATCACGCGGCGATGCGCTTCAACTTCAAATTGTTTTTGACGATTGATATCCTCGCGCTTGGTCAAGTCGGGATGAAGCAATTCCCAAAACGTGCGCTCATCGGCATCTTTATAAAAGGCACGCGTACTCTCGTTATTTGGTAAATCAATCGTATAACGATCAAAATCGAGACGATTCAGCGCACCCGTTTTCGGGTTAATATCTTGCTTTGACCCGTTATAAACAAGAACCCGTTGACCATCGTCCGTTTTTACAATCACGCCGCGCTTGGCCATAACCGTATTGGGCACTTCATTCTCTGGACGACTATCATGGATAAGCAACCCCTCCATTTCACCCGCGGAATTTTTATTCTGAATGAACACCGTAATATCATCGCCAAAGGTATTAAAAACCCCTTCGCGGAAAATCAACGTCGTGTACTGATCTTTTACAAGACCACGCATTTTATTCATGCTCGCGAGCGTCTTTGGCGATAGCCACATCGAAATAAAAAGCAAAAGAAAGGTTGTGATCAGCCCTAAAATTAAGGCAGGTCGCGCCAGAGTCATCGGCGATTTACCAATCGAACGAAAAACTACCAGCTCACTATCACTGTTCATTCTGTTATAAATAAAAATAACAGTAATCATCAGGGCGATGGGCAAAATCACTTCAAAAAAGCGTGGCAAGGCCAAAACCGCCAAGAGCCAAAAAGTTGCACTCGAGGCACCTGATTCAATTATAAGCTCCAGAAATTTAAGGGACTGCGTCAAAAATATAATGG
Organism: Pseudomonadota bacterium; assembly: GCA_039182445.1. Taxonomy (GTDB): domain Bacteria; phylum Pseudomonadota; class Alphaproteobacteria; order Micavibrionales; family Micavibrionaceae. Next base: position 3,189 of record JBCDCD010000020.1, read on the forward strand.
CCGTCAACACGCATGCTGTTATCAACAACCCAGCAAACAGGTTCTTGAGGAGATAACGATCATAAAGCGAGGATACCATCATATAATGCTCAAAAATGGCTGGTTGATTGAATGAAAACAAGTATATTGTTGGTTAAATATCACGAATACGAGACACAACAAAGTATAATTTATTTTCATAAGGATTTTAGCATGACAACGCCAACCATTCTTTTTCAAAAATCTGATGATGCCAAAGCAGATACGATTGTCCTTGGTGTCTTTGAAAAAAATACACTTTCCGACATGGCAGAAATCGTTAACGATAATCTAGACGGCGGTATAGCAGCGTTTTTAAAAGATAATACGAGTTTTACGGCGAAAAGCGGGCAAACAATCAAAATGACCGTTCAAGGACAAAGCTATAATCAGATTATTCTTCTAGGCTTAGGCGACCCCAAAACACTGAACACACAAGACACAGAAAATGCAGGCGGTAAATTATTTGGTGCGTTAAAAGTGGCCAATGCAAAACAGACAAATATTCTATTAAATGGAAGCGTAGATTATAAAAACATCTCGGCAACGGAATTAGCTGTTCATCTTGCTGTCGGCCTACATTTGAAATCGTATAAATTTGAGAAATACAAAACGGGCGATAAAGAAAAAACGTCTGGCGTTAAAAAAATTGTTATTACGACCAACGCCCACCTTGAAGCGACCAAGTCATATAAAGCCCATAAGAGTGCTTGTGACGGTGTTTTTCTTGCGCGTGATCTCATTAACGAGCCACCGAATACACTGCACCCAGAAAGCTATGCTGAACTCGTGAAAAAAGAGCTGAAACCGCTTGAGGTTGAAGTTGAAATTCTTGATGAAAAGAAAATGCAAAAGCTTGGTATGGGTGCTTTGCTGGCCGTGGGACAAGGTTCTATTCGGGAGTCACGCTTGGTGATCATGAAATGGAACGGCAATAAAAAATCGAAAAAATCCCCTCTCGCGCTCGTTGGTAAAGGCGTCACCTTTGATACGGGCGGTATCTCGTTGAAACCAGGTGCTGATATGGATTTAATGAAAATGGATATGGGCGGTAGTGCAGCCGTAGTCGGCGCGATGAAAGCCATAGCGAGCCGCAAAGCCAAAGCCAATGTCATCGGTATTATTGGCCTTGTTGAGAACATGCCCTCTGATCGCGCCTATCGTCCCGGTGATATCATTACTTCTTATGCCGGCAAAACGATTGAGGTTCTCAATACCGATGCGGAAGGACGCCTCGTTCTCGCCGATGCGCTTACCTACGTACAGAAGAAATATAACCCTGATACAATCATCGATCTCGCCACCCTAACCGGTGCCATCATGGTAGCGCTCGGTTACGAGTATTGCGGTGCCTTTGCCAATGACAATGATCTTTGGGAAACCATTTCGGAATCCGCCGATCAAACCAATGAAAAATTCTGGCGCATGCCGCTTGATGAAGCCTATCGCAAAGAAATGGAAAGCGACGTGGCTGATCTTAAAAATCTCGGCTCACTCGGACGATGGGGCGGTGCTTGTTCCGCCGCTGGTTTCTTGGAGCATTTCATCGAAGGCAAAACCAAATGGGCGCATATTGATATTGCCGGAACCGCTTGGTGGAAATCCGATAAACCCACCACACCAAAGGGCGGAACAGGCTTTGCTGTCCGTACATTGGACGCGTTCGTTAAAAATTCTTACGAGAAATAATGACCGACATTCGTTTCTACCATTTGCAAAAACAAAATCTGGATCAAGCGTTACCGCTTATTTTAGAAAAAGCATATAGCGCCGGATATAAATCTGTTGTCCGCATGGAATCAACGAGTGAGATTGAGCGCATGTCGAAACATCTTTGGGTTTACAAACAACAAGCTTTCTTACCACATGGATCAAAAAAAGACGGTTTGGCCGAAGATCAACCTATATGGATAACGGATCAAAATGAAAACCCAAATAGTGCGAACACGCTTATTCTAACCCAAGGTCAAATCGCCGAAGACATTGAAAGCTATGATCTCTGTTGTGAAATGCTAGACGGCCATAGCGAAGAGCAAATTTCTTCTGCACGAAGCCGTTGGAAAGAATACCAAGAGGCTGGTCACGAGGTGACCTATTGGCATCAAAATGAAAATGGTGCGTGGGAAAAGAAAGCCTAAATCTTAAGCGCCCGGCGCCGCTTCTTCAGACGCTTCTTCTTCAACGACCTCCGGCTCGGGCGGTGATAATTCCGCCTCTTCCGCAGCGATCTGAGCTGCCGACGGTAAAGCTTTTGGCGACGGTGATAACATGCGTAACCAGGCAATCATGGCAGCGCGGTCTTCCGGCTTTTTCAAACCGATATAATTCATTTTTGTGCCAGGCGCGTATTTCTTGGGCTTCCATAAAAATTTATTGAGCTCATCATACGTCCATGTGCTATCACCCACAGCAACCAGGGCCCCAGAGTAAGAAAATCCCCCAACACTTGATTTTTGTCTATTCACGATGTTCCAAAGATTCGGGCCAACGCCATTCGCGCCTCCTTGAACAAAGCTATGACAGGCCGTACAGGCTTTGGCTAATTTTTCACCTCTTGTGACATCAACTTCTGCGAGCATCGCCATAATAGGCTCCGGCATATCAACCGCCCCAGCAACCTCAGCAGAAGCGACCCCTTCAATCTTAAAAGCATTTTCTTTGAGTTTTTTCGGCTTAACAAATTTTCCCGCAACAAACCCCGATAGCATCGCAATGATCCCCGCCACAAGTATCGCTGCGAAAATCTTATTAAACTCTATACCACCCATAATGAAAGAATCCTTGTTAACTACCTGCTATAAAATATACATTTTCGTGAATTTTGCCAATCAAGATATAGTGACAAAACGACTTATATAGGGTTTAGTTTTGTAAGAATATAAAATCAAGAGGTATTTCATGACCAAAATCATCGCTTTCCAAGGTTTTTCCGGCGCCTATTCTGATATGGCCTGCCGCGCGGTTTTCCCTGATGCTGATACACTACCATGCGAAACCTTCGATAAGGCCTTTGCTGCCGTGCAGAGCGGCGCGGCACACTACGCGATGATTCCCGTTGATAATACATTGGCTGGACGGGTTGCTGACGTCCATCGCCTACTACCCAATAGCAATTTGCATATCACCGGGGAGTTCTTTTTACCAATTAAACATGCCCTGCTCAGCGTCCAAGGCGCAACCTTAGATGGGTTAACGACAGTGCATAGTCACATTCATGCCTTGCCTCAATGTCAAAAGATCATCAAATCGATGAATTTGACTGAAAAAGTGCACGCCGATACAGCTGGCGCGGCCAAAGAAATTGCCGAAATGAAGGATTCTACGCAAGCCGCCATCGCCTCTTCCCTCGCTGCGGAAATCTATGATCTCGAAATCCTTAAAGAAGACGTACAGGACGCAGAACATAACACCACACGCTTTTTGGTATTAGCAAAAGAAGCCGAAGTGCCGCAATATGATGCGAGCAAAAGCTATCTTACAAGCTTCATTTTCAAAGTACGCAACATCCCTGCTTCTCTCTATAAAGCTATGGGTGGTTTCGCGACCAACAACATCAACATGGTCAAACTCGAATCATACGTGAATGAAAATTTCGAAGCAGCCCAATTTTATGCCGATGTTATTGGTCATCCCGAAGAACGCTCTTTGCAGCTTGCAATGGAAGAATTGGGCTTCTTTGCCGAAGAAGTCTATCCGCTTGGAACCTATGAAACACATAGCTTCCGCAAAGATAGCTAAATTTCAAGAAGAGCCATTGGTTTTTAAAAAGAGCCATGTTAGGCTTTCACGTAATATTTTTTAAAAATAGGATTTAAGATGCCTTCACATGCCGAACTCGCCGCAAAACTCCTTCGTGATGCGGCTGCATTTTTTAAAACAATTGCAGAGCAAAACCCGCCTTTAAAAGACCAAATGGATGAAAATGCGGATGTCTTTGAACAAGTTGCTGAATTGGTTGAGACAAATCCAACGGGTGTTATTGAAGAAGAATAAGTTTAGAAGCTTATCAACCCGTTCAGTATTAAAGCGCCGAGAAACGTCAAAAAAATTAAAATACCGACAGTGACGAAATAAAGATTACTCTTTTTTCTTAAATCAATAATCTCAACTGTCTTCAGCTCATAGCGATTTTTCTCTTCATCAAAATATTTTTTCTTAATTTCAACACGATCAAAATTGCGTGAGTAATAATATTCTTGTGCTACTTTTTGAGATTGCTGTTCATCATCGTTTTTTGACAAAAATTGCCAACGATTGCGCCCAAAATTATAGGGGTGATATTGCGTGTAACCATAGATGAGGTATTCCTCAGATCCAGACATTGCACATAACCTTCAATACTGTGTGAAATAAGGTGAAAAACCTTAAAGACTTATTAACAAGACTAGAATGAAATAGTTAACAAATTCTTAATTTTTCCTTTAAGCAACAGAAATAAAGGGATTGCTTGTGTTTGAGGCCATTGCAGGATAGAATTATGGGTATTCTATCGAAGGTGATTCCCACCCAAAAATCCGAAAATCAAACAAACAATGCCGCGTAAATATAAAATCAAAAAATCAAAACAGAACTTTTTTTCAAAGCTCGTCCCTGAAACCGCTCGTATTTTCATCGCGCGTCGTATCATCGACAGTGTTGCAATTTCTTTTATCTTACTCAGCCTATTCTTATTGGGCTCAGGGATAAGCTATACCCCGACAGACCCCTCTTATAATAGCTCAGGAATTGCGGGTCAGGATATTCAAAACTGGTTTGGACAAGCGGGCGCGAATATATCAGACCTGCTTATCCAAATGATCGGCGTGGGTATTTTTATTTTATCAGCATCATTTATCATTTGGGGCGTCAGCATATTTAAAAGACGCTCTTTGAGTCCTTTCTGGTTCCGCTTTGTAGCGCTTTTTTCCGGATTATTTTTAACAGCTGGATTATTTGCCTATATCCCTTCTGGTGGTTTGTTCGAGCGCGCTTATCTAGGTGGTACGGTTGGACAACTTTTATTACAAAGCACCGCCGATATTTTTTATTCACTGGGTATCGGCGCAGAATATTTTATTGCTTCAACAATTCTAGGGGTCGTTGGTGTTATTATTTTGGGACTAGCGTGGGCCATTCGTAAAAATGAAGCCAAATATATTGCTTCTATGATTGGTTTCGCCGCTATGACAGCCGCCCTGTTCATCAGCAGCACGGCCGTCGCTATCTATCACTGGGTAAGGCATTACGGCGACCCAGACTATCAGCCTGAACGCACGAAAAAGCGTGTCAGCAAACCGGAAATTACCAAAGACGCTCCGAAAACGACCGATGTTCTGGAACGCAAAACACCTGTGCTAGATAGTGCGCAACCAGCCAATACAGATATTAAAGTTGTCGCGCCACAAAAAACCGAAGCCAAATCAAGCGCAGTATCGCAAACACGCTTTCAACTTTTTGACGGCGGCGAATGGGAATTCCCTTCTCTTGATCTCATGCAAGATGTTCCTGAAGATATTGATGACGATCAACCGGATGACAAAGCACTGCGCATGAACGCAGAACTTTTACAAAACGTCTTGGAAGATTTCAATATTAAAGGCGAGATTGTCAGTATCCACCCTGGCCCTGTTGTCACACTCTATGAACTTGAACCAGCGCCTGGTGTAAAATCATCGCGTGTGATCGGTCTGGCCGATGATATTGCGCGCTCTATGTCCGCTGTTTCTGTTCGTGCCGCTGTTGTGCCCGGGCGTAATGTAATCGGTATCGAAATTCCGAATAAAAAGCGTCAAACCGTTTATATGCGCGACATGCTCACCACGCGCGAATATGAAAAAACCAAAGCTTCTCTGCCGCTGATCCTTGGCAAAGACATTGGTGGACGCCCGATCATTGCTGATCTCGCACGCATGCCGCACCTGCTTGTGGCAGGTACAACTGGCTCCGGTAAATCGGTCGCGGTCAATACGATGATCATGTCACTGCTCTATTCTCTGCCGCCGGAAAAATGTCGCTTCATTATGATTGATCCGAAGATGCTCGAGCTCTCGGTTTATGATGATATTCCGCATCTTCTGTCCCCCGTTGTAACAGAGCCCGGTAAAGCCGTTGTCGCGTTAAAATGGCTCGTCGCCGAAATGGAAGAACGCTACCGCGCCATGTCAAAACTCGGTGTACGCAACATTGATGGGTACAATGCCCGCCTTGCCGAGGCGCGTAAAAAGGGCGAAGCACTCATGCGCAAAGTCCAAACAGGTTTTGATCCCGAAACAGGTAAAGCGGTTTACGAAGAACAACCGCTCGATCTGACAGACTTGCCTTATATTGTCGTGATTGTTGATGAATTCGCAGACCTTATGCTCGTCGCCGGAAAGGATGTTGAAGCCGCGATTCAGCGCCTTGCGCAGATGGCGCGTGCCGCGGGAATCCATATCATCATGGCGACTCAGCGCCCGTCTGTTGACGTGATTACCGGAGTCATTAAAGCCAATTTTCCAACCCGTATTTCTTTTTCCGTGACCTCAAAAATTGACTCGCGTACAATTTTGGGCGAAGGCGGTGCCGAACAATTACTTGGTATGGGGGACATGTTATACATGGCCGCCGGTGGGCAAATCACGCGCGTGCACGGTCCGTTTTCATCAGATGCCGATGTTGAAAATGTTGTGAACTTTTTGAAATCACAAGCCGAACCTGCGTACCTTGATGATATTACTGAAGGCGGTGGCGATTTTACTGGCGAAGGTCTTGGTGGCATGTATGGCGATAGCAATGAAAAAGTCGATGAGTTATATGATGAAGCTGTCGCGCTTGTTGCGCGTGAACGCAAAGCGTCGACCAGCTTTGTCCAACGTTATTTACAAATTGGTTATAACCGCGCCGCGCGCATTATCGAAGAAATGGAACGCCAAGGCGTTATCGGCCCGGCCAATCATGTCGGTAAACGCGAAGTCCTCGTAAGCGATCTCAGCGAAGCGAGTTAATCGCTAACGCGCTGATTTTAAATGATAAAAGCATCCATTGAATCACCCTAAATCCGCCCTCGTTTCGCCCCTTTTGAGCGATTAAATGGAAATATGCGGTATCTTTTTTCGATTAATATTTTGGTGCTGGTTCTGCTCGTGCTTTTTGGCGCGGCAGCGATTTACAATGTGGCGAATGCGGAAACGGCAACCAATGACATCAACACGGCCGAAACTTATTTAAAAAATCTCGATACCGTTAAAGCGGATTTTATTCAAACCGCGCATAACGGATCACGCCTTAGCGGTACTTTTTATCTCGATCGTCCGGGTAAGCTGCGTTTTGAATATAACGAAGTGGATGATTTTATTGTCGCCGATGGCTTCCTTATTTATTTTTATGATTCTGAATTGGGTGAACAAACCAACGCGCCTATTGGACAAACACTCGCCGATTTTCTTTTGCGTAAAGATTTAAAACTCACTGGCGATCTCAGCGTTCAAAAAGTCGCCATGGAGCAAGGATACAAAACTTTTGTCTTGAACGAGTCTGGCAATGAGGGCGCAGGTTCCGTCAAACTTTACTTCAACCAAGAGCCTTTTGCCTTACATAAATGGCAAGTGACCGATGCCGCCGGCCTCACCACAGAGGTCTTGTTACAGAATATTGAGCGTGACGTTGATTTACCCGCAAGTTTATTTGCCTATTTCAAGCCGAAACCTGACAAGCCGAGCTATAATTAGTAAGCTTTCCATCGTATAAAGTCGTTTTAGTTTAAATCGGACATCTTTCGAAAATAAAGCCGTTCGAGAACCATCCCGGAATGTATATAAAAATACATGAGGCATGGAAGCGCAGAATGGCTTGTTTGCAGAACTGTCCGTTTTAAAATGGAATGACTTTAATGATTGATGGACCTTTGGACCTCTTAATTAGACAGCTATCAACCTTGCCCGGACTAGGACGCCGTTCGGCAAAACGAATCGCATTACATCTTCTCACCGAAAAAGAAGAAGTGCTATTACCCCTCATCAAATCAATGAGCGGCGCAGCGGATACAATTCAAAGTTGTGAGCTATGCGGTAATCTCGATGAAGGAAATATATGTCGCATTTGTCGCGATCCGTCACGGGATCGTACCTCTTTATGCGTCGTCGCGTCTGTTGCGGATCTATGGGCAATTGAACGCACGCGCAGCTATAAAGGGCTTTATCATGTGCTCGGCGGTGTTTTATCCGCTCTTGATGGCGTCGGCCCCAAAGACCTTTCCATTGATGAAATGATCGAGAATATTGAGAAAAACGATATTCAAGAAGTTATTCTTGCGCTCAGCGCTACCGTCGATGGTCAATCCACCGCCCATTACATCACCGATCTGATACAAGACAAGCCCGTGACCATGACACGATTGGCGCAAGGCATGCCCATGGGCGGAGAAGTTAATTATCTTGATGATAATACCATTGCTACGGCCCTCAAATCCCGCGCCAATCTTCGTTAGTTATTATAGCCTGTCCCCGATTAATTTATTGACATATTGCTGTCAACGCATCATTTTAGACTTCCTAATTATAATATTATTTGGAAAGAAAATTTTTGTCTTCAAAATCGGCAACTTTTGAATATCTCAGTGGATTGGAAACGCAAGAAGCACAACCTAACTATGTACTTAAGACGGCCAATGCACGGGAGCTAGTTTCAAGACTTCCTGCACCTAAAAATGTCTCAAGGAATATAGGTCTCGTTCCTGATGTTCAGATTGCATTCCTGCTTTCAACAAGTGAGGAATTACCAGAGCATATAGTGCAACAAATTGTTTCCTCGGAAGACAAAAAAAATTTTACAAAAACCACGACGGCAGGTCTTTGCACAAGCGGGAGAGGCATGCCTGTTGAAATTTTCCTTCACGAACATCTTATGATGACATTCGACCCATCCGGTGAATTACTTGAAGAAGTAGCTTGGCACGAAGCTGTTCATGGTTTGGAAGGCATAAAATTAGATGGTGGCGGAAAAGTTACAAGAAAAGAACCGTGGTCATACCGATTGCAACAACGAATGCTTGCGATTGATGAAGAAAATGAACACGTTCCAAACTTGCCTAAAGATGCAAAAAAGCAAGCACATATAAATTACTTACGC
>JBCDCD010000021.1:0-12161 GCA_039182445.1 Pseudomonadota bacterium
GGAAAAGGGAACCGGTGCGTCGTCGATACGAATTTTAGGGAAATCCATTTCGAGCCAGTCAAGAAAGTCATTGTCACCATCATATTGTATCGTTTTTTCTGGGTTCCAGCATAGATAACTATAATTGCTCTCTGGATGGCTCTCGCGATTACTATCCAAGAAAACAGTATAGGGAACATCGCTCAGTGCTTCGGCACATTGCACGATATTAGGGCCGTTCCATTCTTCAATGATCGGTGCGATCATGTCAGGAACTCTTTAATCTGATCACAAGCGTCTTTAATGCCGAACTTTTGTATCTCAATATCTTCCGGGAACGCGTCATGTAAGCGTGACGGCATCATACTGTCGAGCATCACAAACACGCCTTTATCTGTAGAGCGGCGTATCAAACGACCATAGGCTTGTTTCAGTTTAAGACGTGTGAGCGCATCATCATATTGTTTTTTGCCAAAAGCCTCACGGCGCGCTTTGTGCAAGATATTCGGTCGCGGCCACGGCACACGATCGAAAGCAATGAGGCGCAGTGAGTTACCCGGTACATCAACACCATCGCGAATGGCATCGGTGCCAAGCAAACAAGAGTTATTTTCCGCGCGGAAAATATCAATAAGCGTCCCAACATCAATACCGTCTTGATGTTGCGCATAAAGTGGTAAGTTTTGATCACCCATTTGAATTTTTATTTTCTCATGCACAGATCGCAGTCGCGAGATAGCGGTAAATAAACCAATCGCGCCGCCGCCTGAGGCTTTAAACAATGAAAAATATGCACTAGCGAGCTTATCCGGGTCATTTTTATTCACATCTTGTATGATGATGACTTTTGTTTGGTTCTTATAATTAAAAGGTGAAGAAAAATATTCGCGCTGATAATCCTCATTTAAATAAAGCGCACCAGTGCGTTGTTCTGCACTCTCCCAATTGTCTTTTTTGCCATCATTCAGCGTTGCAGAGGTGATCACGACCCCATGCGCATGGGGTTTTAGTGCGGCGGTAAAAGGAATCATTGGGTCGATCCAATGGCGGTAAAGGCCAATGTCGGCGGTTCGACCTTCTATCCGTTCAATTTCCATCCAATCGACAAATTCTTCTCTCTTTTGGCCGTCAATCAGTGTTTCAAGCATATTGATCCAGGCACCAATATTCATATGTGCGCGGCGTTCTAATCCTGCTACAACGGCTTCGATGCGTTTGCGCGTATCGCTTTCGAGTGTATCGGTTTGATCGTTTAATTTTTTACGCAACCCATTCGAAAGCGCTAGCATGGGTTTTTGTATTTCTTTCAACGCTTTTTTGAGCGTGTCAGCTTTGTGCTGTACCCCCTCAATTAACGGAAAGGTTTCTGTTTCAATCGAATAGGGACCGTAATCATTCGCGGCACGCGCCATGATTTGTTCATAGATTGTGAGGATAAATTCTTCACACGGTCCTTTTGGCTGGCGATCTTTTAATCGTTTTTTCCAACCATCCGCCGTGAGGATACGTGATTTTTCTAAAATAGCCTGAAGCTCTTTGGCAAGGTTTTCATCACCTACTACAAGATCTTCCGCGCGTGACTTCAAACCGCGGAGGCGCGTTTTACGGCTGCTTTCTGCACCGCGCAACCAACGACGGAGGTCGTAACTCTCACGCGCTGTCAAATGTCCGGCAAAGGCGCTATCTGCGGCATCAAAAAGATGATGCCCTTCATCAAAAACATAGCGTAAGGGAAGGTCATCTTGGTTTTGCGCAATCGCCGTTTGGATCATCACAAGCGCATGGTTCGCCACTACCATAGACGCATGACGTGACTTTCGAACCGACTTTTCAACAAAGCAGCGGTGATAATGATCACAAGCGGAGTAAATACATTCGCCACGTCGATCAGAAAGTCCTGTTGTGTATTGATACCCTAAAAGCGTCGACAGCCATCCGGGGAAATCCGTACCGCTCGACACATCACCATCTTTTGTTACGGCGGCCCATCGCGCCATGATGCCAAGTGCAATCGCTTGACGAGGGTTGGTGGACAGACCAGCACCCGTTGCTGCTTCTTCATAATTGAGAAGACATAGATAATTCTCACGACCTTTACGTACCGCAACTTTATTATCTTTCAACTCTTCATTCGGATAAATTTTTGATAGCTCTTCATTCACCTGACGCTGTAGGTTCTTGGTATACGTCGAAACCCACACTGCCCCTTGATTTTTCTCTGACCAAACCGAGGCGGGGGCCAGATAGCCGAGAGTCTTTCCGACACCTGTTCCAGCCTCGGCCAGAACCAAGTGCGGAGCGTGTTCTTCATTTTTTGGCGCAAAGGCTCCCGTTAAAAGGCGAGAATAGTTTGCTTGTTGATCCCGTTTTTCCGACTCTTCACCCAACGCTTGCTGCAAACGCGTAACCGTTTCTTCCCCTGTTATAGGTTCGTGGGAAGGGGGCGGTGCGGGCGCTTCTTCTGACCATTCAGGCAGATTTTTCCAAATATTCAAATCTGTTTTACTAATAACAGGAATACGCGGATCGTATTTTTCTCCAAGCGCCGAAAAAACAAAAGACGTCCATGGCCACCCTTTACCTTGTAATCCCATGACAGAAGAGATTTTGAGAGGATTAGCTTTCGCCCGCCAAGGATCATGCGATAGATCTTGTAATAATGCTTTTGTAATATCCAGCAATGCCATCGGTATATCATCGAAGGCATCAATCGCAGGAAGCGAGAGCGCAGTTGCCAAACCATCCGGTGTGGGTAAACAAAACTTTCCCGGATGAACAAAGGCAAACAGTTCCAACAAATCAAAAACGGCATGTAAAGAAAATCCGCATAAATTTTCAACAAAAGGTTTATTGCAAGTGAGTACTGTTTGATCATGGAGCAGTTGCGCCGCTTTTTCATGATCCACAATACGGATTTCACCATCGGTCGTCAGGATAACGGATTGACGCGCATTACAAAAAAGCACGGGCACATCAGGCAATGTGATCTTTGCAGCATTTGGTGTGGCTTTTAAAGCGTCAGACATAAAGAATTTGTAGCACAGAGGCTGGCTATCATAAACGCTTTAGCTGCTTATCGGCCCAATAATACGTAGTAAAAGACGTAATAACCGGCATTTCCACCTTCTTCATAACAACCGCTATTTTTATAACAAAGTGGCGTGGTTGAATCGTCGGGGCAAAAGTCAGCCGTGTTGGCGCCGGTAATACTCTCATTGCCAGCATAGGTGCCTTGGAATTTCACTTCTGTTCCATCGGAAATTGAACTGCCTTGATCTGTTGGTGGAGAAGCTAAACCGAGGCGCAATTGAAGATTAATCGCATTACAGATAAAAGAAGGGATATCCCGCATCACCATAATTAAGTCAGCATTGCGATTAATAAGAGGGCTATCGGTCGTGCCGATTCCATGCACCGCATGATCGCCGTAAATTGCCCATGGTTGCGCCGTAATATTTTGTGGTGGGTCTTCCCATACCATGCCACCCCCTTGCGGTTCAAAAATATGACAGGAATTATCAGTCGGCGCATTCGCGTTGCTGTATCCGGCTTCTTTTGAGTTTTCAAAAGAGAGTTGGTTTTCACCGCACCCTTGCGCCTTCAAACTCTGAATAGTGGTTTCAATCTCTTTAACGTAGCGCAACGCTTGACTCGCAATGATTTGCCGCTGCTCGTAATCGCCCGTTTCATTTGATGTGTTGGAAGAACGGGTGAGGACGGTAGTGAGTAAGCCGATCAAAACAATGGCGATGAGAATAAACACAAGAACGTTACCGGATTGATTTTTTGTCATGACTATCTCGCAATCAAAATTTGGAAGAAGACATTGTGACCATCGCCATCACCGGCGTTGTCACGGAAACAGCCAAACGTTCTGCTGTCCAGATTGGCTTCTGTTAGCTCCGTTCCGGCATTCACCGTATAAGTGCCTGTAAATTCACTTGTCGCGGTTTTACTCACATCCCAATTGACGAGCGGGAGGGCAGCAATATTGGCGCGATCATTAATCTCATTACAAACGGCGTCTTGAATTTGTGACAAGTTCAACATCAGATGTGCGTTTGTGGCGCAAGTACCAATATCCGCAATACAATGCCGCCCAAAGAAAGACCATTCTCCAAAATAAAGATTTGTTTCTGAAGAGAGCCCTGTATTCAACGCGCTTCTATTTGGCGCAAGGTAAACTTGTCCACCGCCGCTCGGATGAAAAACATGACAGGTATTATCGGCGGGAGAACCCGCATTGGTATAAAGTGTTACTGCACTATTTTCAAAACTGATTTCTTCATCCTGACAGCCTTGAATTTTGATTTGGCGAACAGCATTACGAATAGCATTCGAGTAATCCAGAATCTCTGTGGCGAGTAAACTCGCTTGCTGTTCGGATAAATCACTTTCGCCTGTACGGGAGCCTTGGGAGAGCGCAAAAGAAAGCGCTGCAAAAAGGGCGATGGCAACAAAAATAATAATCAGTGCGTTACCACTTTGTTTGTTGTATTTTTTCGGGCGGTTAAACAAGGAAACTCCTGATTTCTATTGATTTTTTGACTGTTTTCAGTCTAACTCATGAGACACAAATCATAGCATAGAACAAAGTAGAGAAAAAATGACTTTTATCGACAATATTTCCCAAGAAATGGCGCAAGAATGCCGTGCCTGGCCTTTTGAAGAAGCAAAAAAGGTTTTGAAGAAGATTGGGAACAAATTGCCTGAAAAAGGCTATGTTTTGTTCGAAACAGGCTATGGCCCATCGGGTCTACCGCATATTGGCACGTTCGGTGAAGTCGCCCGTACGTCGATGGTCATGCATGCTTTTCACGCTTTGGCGCCGGATATCCCGACCAAGCTTATTTGTTTTTCCGATGATATGGATGGGTTTCGTAAGGTGCCCGGCAATGTCCCGAATCAAGAAATGCTCGCCGAACATTTGGGCAAGCCTTTAACTGTTGTGCCCGATCCTTTTGAAAAATATGAAAGCTTTGCGCATCATAACAATGCAAAGCTCAATGAGTTTCTCGACTCCTTCGGTTTTGACTATGAATTTAAATCATCAACCGAGACCTATAAAGCCGGTGACTTTGATGAAGCGCTTTTAAAAATGCTCGAAAAGCATGAAGAAGTGCAAAAAGCGGTTATTCCGATTTTGGGTAAAGAACGTGCTGCAACATACTCACCATTCTTGCCAGTGTCACCATCAACGGGCAAAGTGCTGCAGGTGCCGATCTTAGAAACAAATGCGGAGAAAGGCACGATTACCTTTGATGATGAAAATGGTGACCGTGTCGAACTGCCTGTGACGGGCGGCAATGTCAAAGCACAATGGCGTCCTGACTGGGGGATGCGTTGGTACGCGCTTGATGTGGATTATGAGATGGCGGGGGAAGACTTGATCTCTTCCGCCGATATTGCGGGTAAAATCACGGAGATTTTAGGCGGTAAAAAACCAGCTGGGTTTCATTACAAACTTTTCTTGGATGAGCAGAACCAGAAAATTTCTAAATCAAAAGGCAATGGGATTACAGTCGAAGAATGGCTTACATACGCCCCGAATGAAAGTTTGGCGTATTATATGTGGCAACGTCCGACGTCCGGGAAGAAACTCTATTTTGATGTGATCCCAAAAGCGACGGACGAATATATTTCCTTCGTGAATAAGATGGAAGAACAAGAGCCGGAGAAGCAGTTAGAAAACCCGGCTTGGTTTATCCATGGTGGTGCAATTCCAGACGGACAAAAAACACCAATTAGCTTTGCTTTGCTCTTAAACTTGGTAAGCGCGTCGAATGCGACAGAAAAAGAAACGATCTGGGGCTTTATTAATCTTTATGCACCTGATGCGACACAAGAAACAGAACCTTTCTTGGCGCGTCTGATTGATCGCGCAATCGTTTATTACAAAGACTTTATTTTGCCGAAGAAATCGTATCGTGCACCGGATGATAGGGAAGAAGCGGCGTTACGCGATATGGCGGAACGCTTGAAAGCCTTACCGGCGAAATCCGATGCGGAAACAATCCAAACGGAAATCTTCAGTGCTGGTAAAGAAAACGGATACGATAAGAAAGAATTACGCCAATGGTTCACCGCGATCTATGAAGTGCTGCTTGGCCAATCCGAAGGCCCACGCTTTGGTTCTTTTGTAGAACTCTATGGTGTTGATGATACAATCAAGCTCATCGACGACGCGCTTGATGGTAAATTTATGAAAGCCGCTTAGCACGCTATGCGCGGTGTTGTGGAACTCAATCAAGCCGCGAGTGAACAGCGTAAGCCGCTTTCTGACTCGCCGCCTTTTAAAATCCATTCGGAATTTCAGCCGTCGGGAGATCAACCGACGGCAATCGCTAAACTCACTGAAGGGTTTGAAAACGGCCTGAGTGATCAGGTGCTGCTCGGTGTCACGGGATCGGGGAAGACCTTCACCATGGCCCATGTGATTCAAAATTTGCAACGCCCCGCCATTATCATGGCACCGAATAAAATTCTCGCGGCCCAGCTTTACGGCGAGTTCAAAACATTCTTCCCGGACAATGCCGTCGAATATTTCGTTTCCTACTATGATTATTATCAGCCTGAGGCCTATGTCCCGCGTACCGATACCTTTATTGAAAAAGACAGCTCGATTAATGAGCAAATTGATCGTATGCGCCACGCGTCCACGCGCGCGCTTTTCGAGCGCCGTGACACCATTATCGTCGCGTCGGTGTCGTCGATCTACGGTATCGGTTCCAAAGAAGATTATATGGCGATGACATTTGATGTGACCGCCGGTATGGAAACAGATCGTGATAAACTCATTCGGGATTTGGTGGCGTTACAATATAAACGCAATGATATTGCCTTTGAGCGTGGATCATTTCGTGTGCGCGGTGATACCGTTGAGCTTTTTCCATCGCACATGGAAGACAGCGCATGGCGTTTTTCTTTCTTTGGCGATGAGATTGAAGAGATTGTTGAATTTGATGCGTTGACGGGTAAGAAACACGAGGAAAAAGAAGCAGTACGTATTTACGCGAATTCTCACTATATCACACCCGGTCCAACTATCCGTCAAGCCATTACACAGATGAAAAAAGATCTCAAAGTGCGCATTGCCGATTTTGAAGCGGACAATAAATTGCTCGAAGCGCAACGCATTGATCAACGCACGCAATTTGATATTGAAATGTTGGAGGCAACGGGTATGTGTAAAGGCATTGAAAACTATTCACGCTATCTTACAGGGCGTGCGCCGGGGGAACCACCGCCCACACTGATTGAATATCTCCCCGACGATGCCATCATGTTTTTGGATGAAAGCCATGTGATGGTCTCGCAGATTGGTGCGATGTATAAAGGTGACCGTGCGCGAAAAACAACGTTGGTTGATTATGGTTTTCGTTTGCCTGCGGCCGTTGATAACCGTCCGCTACAATTTGAAGAATGGAATCAGTTCCGCCCGCAAACCGTTTATGTCTCGGCGACTCCAGCTGAATGGGAGATTAACCAGGCCAATGGTGAGATTGTTGAGCAAGTGGTGCGCCCGACAGGATTGATTGATCCACCTGTAGAAATTCGTCCAACAACCAATCAAGTTGATGATCTCATGGATGAATGTCACAAAGTGATCGCGCAGGGCGGGCGGATCATGGTCACAACACTCACGAAGAAAATGGCAGAGAATTTGAGTGAGTACCTTGATGATAATGGTCTCAAAGTACGGTATATGCATTCCGACATTGATACGTTGGAGCGCATTGATATTATTCGCGACCTGCGTCTGGGTGAATTTGATGTTCTTATTGGCATTAACCTGCTTCGTGAAGGGCTCGATATTCCTGAATGTATGCTCATGGCGATTTTGGATGCGGATAAAGAAGGATACTTGCGCTCCAAAACATCTTTGGTACAAACGATTGGCCGCGCGGCGCGTAATGTCGAAGGACGTGTTATTCTTTATGCCGATAAAGTCACCGGATCAATGCAATATGCGATCGATGAAACCCAACGTCGCCGCGATAAACAAATGGCCTATAACAAAGAGCACGGCATTACCCCTGCCACAGTCAAAAAGAATGTGGGTGATGTACTAGCAGGGGTGCGGGAGCGCGAAGCGGAAACAGAACGTCAAGAAACCTACGCCAGTTTGTCAGATCAATCACAAACAGCGTTGGAAGACCCACAGAAACTTCAAAAGCATATTGAAAAGCTTCGTAAGGAAATGCGCGAAGCGGCAAGTAATCTTGAGTTTGAACAAGCCGCCAAAATCCGTGACGAGATTAAGAAGCTTGAAGCGCTGGATTTGGGGCTATAATATAGTTCTATGATATTTCCGTTTTTTCCACGCTTACGCCTTTACATTTTTTTGTTTATTTCCATTTGCGCAGTTATTTTTTCAACTTTGTCGTTTTTCTTTCCTCAAGTTTTAGAAAAGACACTTGATACATTGAGTGAGCGTTATCCAGCCATTGCGGCATATCGCGAAGCATTACAGTATGATTATGAGCCTTATGAAGCGCCTGAACGTTACGAACGTGAATATGATGTCGATGATAGTGATTACGCTTATGATGACTACGATAACGACTATGATTACGACCTCAGCCGCTAGATAAAAAGAGGCACCTACATGAAGTAGGTGCCGTTCAGTTTGGGGGAGAAATAAAAGGAAGTATTACTCAGTGATACTCTTTTACACACACTCTATTCGTTTAGACTTTGTTACTTTCTTCATAGTGGCGACGTTCCCAGACAGCTTCTAATGTTGTCGCGCAGGGCATAAAGCCAAATAATTTGTAAATCTTCGGTAGGTTCAATTGCGGTTCTGATTTTTGTCTATAAATATGAGTGATACAAACATCCTCATCAGGCTCATTGTCATTGCTGAGATTATAAACCTCACGCATGGCATGCTCGTGATGTAGCTCCGCAATGTTATGAAGCGTTTGATTCAAATCCTGTCCATTTCCAAAAGTTTCATAGATACCTTGATAGCTAATTCTATTTTTGATCATAAAATCTTCGAGCCAATACCAAGCCCAGTAGGGAAGCGACACAATACGATAATCATTCAATAGGCCAGGAATGATTTTAGTGGTCAAATTGTCGTTAACAGGCGGCTTATTTTTCATTTACTTCATTTCTCCTCTATTACCTATGATCAATGATTCCATTTTTGGGCTTTTAAATGCAAATTTCACAATGAAAACAGACTTTTAATTACATAATAAATAGAAAAATGGTTGTATTTGAAGCGCTTAAAACCGCTAAATTGCTAATGAGTTTTGTATAACCCGGCTTAGAAGGTGACAAAATTCATCCTTTTACGATAAAATATTAAAGTGGAATTTCTGAAGGGGGCTTTTCCTTGTCTATCTGGTTCTTTTTATGGCTGATTATGGCGCTTATTTTAATTGGTGCGACAGGCTGGTCGACCATTATTTTACTACAGCAGAAGCAGGCATGGCGCGAATACGCGAAAAATAAAGGTCTCAACTTTGATCCAGGGAAATTTTTTGCCCCTTGTAGTATGGATGGTAGAATTGATGGCGTAGAGCTCTCTTTCTTTACCGCCACGCAACAAAATCCGGAAGCGCGTAAAAATCGGCAAGTCACGGTTTTTCAATTAACCGATTCTCATGGCTATGTTGACGGCGCGGCGTTGGGTACAACAGAGGTTCGTAATTTTATTGATGAACTGACTGCTCTGCGCCCTTTTGATACATCAACGATTGATTGGGAAAGCAAATATATTTTTCATGCTCGCAATAATAAATCATTAAACGCTTTCTTAACGGCAGAGCGTGTGAAAATTTTAAAGGATTTATTGGGTTTTCCGAGTGCTGATGTCCTCATTGTACTAGACGAAACAGAAGGTATTTTCCGTTTTGAAACGTCTAGCCCTATGACCAATGTTGAAAAAATAACGAGTACCGTCGATAAACTCATGTCACGCTTAAAAAAATTACGCTCAAGCGATGCGGATTTAAAACAGTTTTCCTCTTTAAAAGAAGAAAGAACTCTGCCACCAGCTCCTATGGAACCTCCTGTGGCGGCAGAAGACACTGAAAGCATCGTCGAGGAAGAGAAAAAAGAAACTTAATTCTCTATATAAAGAGCTTCTAAAACTTTTATCTCTTTTCCGTCAAAAGAAATTTTTTCCTCTGAGATGTTAAAAATACAGGTCATTGAATTATTTTCATCAAAGCGCTTAAAGGCAATGAGTTGCTCGTTTTTTGTATCAACAAACTCAATTTCACCTATTTGGAGTAACGGTTGCGTTTTGCGCCATCTAATAAATTCTCGTGTTTGATTTAACACGGAATTTTCGTCATTTTCCTGAACATCAACGGCACGTGATGTGTGCTCTTCAGGAATAGGAAGCCAGAGTTCTATTGCTGGATCGTTTTTATTCGAGAAACCAGTATCTGGCTGCTCCTTATTCCATGGCATTGGAGTACGACATCCATCACGGCCTTGCCATTCCGGCCATAAAAAGATTCCCCAAGGATCTTGAAGTTTTTCGTAAGGAATAGAGGCTTCAGGAAGACCTAATTCCTCTCCTTGATATAAAAAGGGTGTACCGCGCAATGACAGTAATAGCTTGTTGAGCAAAATAGCAAAAGAGTCTTTATTTTCTATACCTTTTCCCCACCTTGTCACCGATCTGACCACATCATGGTTGCTAAAAGCCCAGCTCGGCCAGCCATCGCCAGGGTATTGCGAGAAGTCGTAGAAAGGCTTTTCAATAGTTTCACGTTTTAATTCATCTTCTCCTGTTCCAGATAAAAGATGCGTGTTGTATGTAATAGCTTATCTCCATCTGTATATTCTTTTGCCAACTTATATGGATCGTCGTCGCCAATTTCTCCTAATGTCATTGTCGCTCCATAGCGATCCATCAGCTCTCTTAAGCTTGCCAAGAAAGCAATATTTTCGGGTTGCGATTTATCATATACATGTTGCTGCATAATGTAGGGGTATGGCGTTTCAATTTGAACGCCAGAGAATTCTGAGTCTTTAGGACGCGTGGGGTTATCTCTTAATTCTTTATCATGGAAGTAAAAATTGACTGTATCCAATCGGAAACCATCAACGCCACGCTCCAACCAGTATTCACATTCACTGAGCAGTTGCTTTTGTACGATAGGATTGTGAAAGTTTAGATCAGGCTGCTCTTTTAAGAAATTATGCATGTAATACTGCCCACGCTTCGTATCAAATGTCCATGCAGGGCCCCCAAAAACAGATTGCCAATTATTGGGTGGGCTACCATCTTCTTTTGCATCGACCCAAATATACCAATCAGATTTGGCATTATCTTTGCTGCTTCTGCTTTCCTCGAACCAAGAATGTTGGATAGAGGTATGTGAGAGCACCATATCAATAATAATTTTCAGTCCAAGCTCATGTGCTTTTTCTAATAGTGTTTCAAAATCTTCATTAGAACCAAAAATAGGATCGACAGTGCGATAATCAGAGACATCATAGCCAAAATCAGCCATGGGCGAGAGGAAGAAAGGGGATATCCAAACGCCATCTATGCCAAGGCTTGCGATATATTCTAAACGATCTGTAATACCCGTAAGATCGCCGATACCATCACCGCTACGATCTAAATATGATCTTGGGTAGATTTGGTAAAAGACGCCTTTTTTCCACCAGTCTTTGTCAGACATAAATTGTGCCTTTTAAATATAGTTTTGCTTCGCCGGATATAAATAACCGATCATTTTTTATTTCTAAATCCAAATCACCGCCGCGATCGGAAACTTGCCGCGCTTTCATTGTTGTTTTATTAAGCTTTTGCTCCCAAAGAGGGGCAAGAATACAGTGGGCTGATCCCGTTACAGGGTCTTCATCGATACCGATCGCGGGGAAAAATGCGCGTGATACAAAATCATATTGATCGCCATCTTTTGCCGTCGCAATAAAGCCGCGCGCTTCTTTTATTTCAGCAATCTTAGACATATTGGGAGACAGTGATGCAATAAACTCTTTCGACTCAAAAACAGCAACCCAATCATATCCCGAATAGACTTCAATAGGTTTTGCACCAAAGGCCTCTTCCAACCGCTCTTCATAGCCTTCTTCTTTCTTGAATGGCCACAGCGGGAAATCCATGACGATTTGATTACCATTGCGTGAGACAATTAGTTCACCTGATTGACTTTTATAACGAATGTCATCTTTATCATAGCCAA
>JBCDCD010000022.1:0-12124 GCA_039182445.1 Pseudomonadota bacterium
GACCGGGCTCTTCATATATAAAGGACAGATTATTCCTTAACCTGTGTGCGAGTTCACTTCCCGCTCTTTAGGTTACCCGTTAGAACGGGAAGAGAATATCGTAAGCCTGTTGACCATAGCGTGGTTGTTGCACATCGGTGATTTGTCCCTCACCACCGTATGAGATGCGTGCCTCGGCAATTTTATCGTAAGAAATTGTGTTGTCCGTCATGATGTCTTCTGGACGAATAACGCCGGCCAATTCCAAGACACGCTTTTCAAAATTAACGCGGACTTCTTGGCGGCCTTGGATCACCATATTGCCGTTGGGCAAAATTTGCGTCACGGTTGCGGCCAGAGTCACACTGATTTCTTCTTCGCGCTCGGTACTGCCTTCGCCGGAAAAGTTAGAGTTTGAATCAATATTGGCGATATCAGCCGTGGTGGTACCTTCTGGCAAGATTTTCGTGATTTGTGTTTCAATTCCGAGCAAATTATCAATCCCAAGATCTTCACCGGATTGACGGGTGCGCTCTGTTTCATTCTCAAGTTCGGCTTCGTCATTAATATCAATCATCACGGTCAAGATATCGCCGACATTGCTGGCGCGTTGATCTTTAAAGAAGGTTTGTTTATTCCCGCCCCAAAGAGAGTTACTTTGGCGGTCGACTGTTTGTAGTGGAGGCATCGGCATCGAAACGCGTTGATAGCTGCTTTCTTTTGTTGGGTTCTGAATCGGAGTCATGTCTGGAGCTTTGCCGATATTGGCAAGACGGTCTGTCGCGCCGCAGCCCGAGAGCATTAGCATCGCGGCGAGGCTAATCACGGTGTTCCTTTTTAATAGATTAAAACGCATATTCTTTACTCCTTATTCTTTATGGTCATTAGTGAACAATGACTTCTTTTGTCCTCGACACACGGGCGGTAATTGTGCGGCTGCTGGCATCATTGGTCACGCGCACCGTATCGCCAATCGCACCGGATTGCAGGGCTTTGCCCTTTGCAGAAAGACGCAGCGGTCCGCGGCTGAAGAAAATCGTAATATTCTCGCCACGTTGCACCAGTTGAGGTTTCTCCAATGTCCCTTTAAGAACGAATTTGCCCGGGTAGATAATACGGCGCGGTGTCATGCCGATAAGATCTTCTTTTTTGGTCATCGCATTATGTTGTAATTCGCGCACGGGAATTTGTATCCAATCGAGATCATTTTCACCGATGACATCGCCATTTTGCAGCGCGGTGCGGAAAACAGGGACGCTCACAAGGCGCTCAATTTTTCCGCTCAGATTGATTTTTTTAAGCGGATTGTCTTTTGAGGGAGCGACTGCAACAGCGCTGAAAGAATCTGATTGTAAATCAAGGTCTAAGGACGCAATTTCAATATTTGACTCAACGTTATTCGGCAAGATGATTGTTGGGTTTTGATTATAAAACACCAAATTAAAATCATCGCTCAACCCATTGTTTTGCATTTTATTTTTAAGACTTGATTCAATTGTCTTAAAGGGCACGAGATTGGCTTCGCGGCGAATGGTCACTTGCTCATTCATTGATGATGGGCGCCACGGCAAATTCATCGCGACAGCAATGCGATATAGAGTGCGGGCGTTAAGCACCATATCTTGTCCTGGTTGTGGTGCGGCGCCGATGACGCGATCGGCGTGGCCAGAGATTCCATCGAAAATATCGCTGGCGCGCAGCACTTCGCCTTCAATAATGCTGACAGGTTTGAGGGTTGCTGCTGTGGCGGCTTTTGTGCCCCAAGCGATTCCAACAGACAAAGAGAGTAGGGCGACCAACAGAAGGGCCGCCTTAAATGAAAGCGATGTTTGTGTCCAAAAATCTTTCATCATTTTACTCATCGTGTCTGTTTATCCTTTCTTATCGAAGCTGCGTCACTGTTTGCAGCATCTCATCACTTGTGGTGATGACGTTGGAATTCATTTCATACGCCCGCTGTGCCGCGATCAAATTGGTAATCTCTTCCACAATATTGACGTTGGAGTTCTCAATCGCGCCTTGACGGATGGTGCCAAAGATATCTTCACCCGGGTTGCCTGTTTGTACATCACCCGACGCTTCGGTTTCTAAGAACATAGTATCGCCAATGGCTTGTAGTCCGGCCGGATTAATAAAATTCGCGAGTTGAATTTGACCGAGATTTTGATACTCCACCTGATCGGCAATTTGTGCCAATACTTCACCGGATTGGTTGACGACAATATCAATCGTATCATCGGGAACAGTAATGCCGGGCTCTAGCAAGAATCCCTGCGGGCTCACAATCTCGCCCTCATCATTGACTTGATACACACTTTGGCGGGTATATGCCATTTCTCCATCGGGAAGCTGAATTTGGAAGAAACCTTCGCCGTTAATGGCAAGGTCAAGATTATTTTCCGTTAGCTGAAGCGTGCCTTGTTCATGAAGGCGCTGGATAGAGCCAAGGCTCACACCCAAACCAAACTGCAGACCACTTGGCAGGATTGTATCAGAGTCAGTGGAAGTCGCGCCCGGACGGACTTTGTTTTGATAAATCAAATCATGAAAATCAGCGCGCTGGCGCTTAAAACCAGTGGTTGTCATGTTGGCGATGTTGTTCGAGATAACATCAACATTTTGCTGTTGTGCCAGCATTCCTGTTGCGCCGATATCGAGTGATCTTGTTACCATTTTTAAAGCTCCTTACTTAAATTATGCTTGTGTTCTTGCGAGACGCTGCGCGGCGGTGCGTAGCCTTTCATGTTCGCTGTTCATGATGTTCTGTACAGATTGATAGGTGCGATGCACATCAATCATGCGGGTCATTTCAACCACGGCTTGAACGTTTGATCCTTCAAGCATGCCTTGCTTGACGGTTGTTCTTTCTGCGGGCACCCCAACAGCGGTTGTTTCATAGAGACCGTTGCCAGCAGGGTTCAATTCTTGCGGGTTACCAAATTCCAAAATCATCAGGTTCGCGACCTCTCCCTGATTTGTAGAAATTACCCCTTGGCGATCAATCGTGATTTCTGTGGCGTCATTCGGAATAGTAATTTCGCCGCCGCGATCATCCATCACGGCAAGACCGCGGGCGTTGCGTAACACACCTTCGGCATCCAACGATAAATTCCCCGAACGTGTATATTGAATTTCACCGCCGAGTGTTTGAATGCCGAGGAAACCATCGCCGACCAAAGCAATATCCAAAGGATTGCCGGTATCAGAAAGACTGCCGGGATCGGTCATTTGATATTGGCCGTAATCCAAAACAAGTGACATGTCTTCTTCCATGAAGCGCGGGTCGGAAATATACTCATTAAAGACCATATTTTGACCGCGGAAACCGGGTGTATTGATGTTGGCCACGTTGTTCGCGATGATATTCATGTTTTCGCGTAAAACGACCTGTTTTGACAATCCGATATAGAGGGAATTTTCCATTTATCTTTCCTAAAATACTTTTACTCCGTTAAATTCATTGCACGCGCTGTGCCATTTCAGCTTTTTGTTTAAAATCAATTGGTTAATTGTTTTTTGTTGGTAGCGCTTACGCTCAAAATACGGAAAATCTGGATCGCAACCTATTTTCCACAGGCAAGAATTTCCCGTGGTGCTTTACTCTCTTTCGCAGTACTGATTTTGATTGTGGGTTGATTACAACGATGGGTAGAAAAACGCAGCGTAAGCCCTTTATAATGCAGAAGATATTTACACAGATGAAGGCATGTCATGGCAGATTCAGACAATAATATAGTCAATGCGTCCTTGGACGATGGACCGGATGATTTGGACGTAGAGGAAAAGTCCGGCGGCGGTCTTAAAAAAATATTGTTGATTCTCATACCGTTACTGATCATTGGTGGCGCGGCTGGTGCTTATTTCACCGGTATCATCAATTTTGGTGGTGAAAAAACCGAAATGGCGGACAGCAAGGAAGAAAAAGAAATTCAATCGGCGAGCTTTCTTAAAATTCCGGACATGATTGTGAATTTAAGTAGTGACGATGGGCAGCCACGTTATCTGCGCTTAAGCGTACAATTGGAGTTGGAAAGCGACGGCGACAAAGCAAAAATCGAAGCAGCGATGCCACGGGTTATCGACCAATTTCAAACCTATTTGCGGGAATTACGCGTACGGGATTTGAGAGGATCAGCCGGTATTTATCGTTTGCAAATGGAGCTGTTATCGCGTGTAAACGCGGCGGCATACCCTGTAGAGGTTCAGGACGTGCTTTTTCAGGAGATATTGATTCAGTAATTTTTATGAAATTATGGTATAGTATTAAGAATAAAGGATTTTTTCTTAATCGGCCCTTTAACACCGGTAAGGCGGCATAATAATTGCTCTATATAGATTTTAGAAACCATGAGTGATACTGAAACACAAGACGCAGTAGAGGAAGAAGAGAACATTGTCGAAGACGATGCTGTTTCGGATGCCTTTCCGACAGGTGAAGCAGAAGAAGAAGTCGACTCGCGTATTCTTAATCAGGATGAAATCGATTCCCTTTTAGGATTTGACGAAGATTTGGCTGGCGGCTCGGATGATAATTCGGGCGTGATGGCGCTTATCAATTCGGCGATGGTCAATTATGAACGTCTGCCGATGCTTGATATTGTTTTTGATCGCCTTGTAAGGTTGATGTCGACATCGTTGCGTAATTTGACGTCGGATAATGTTGAAGTCTCCCTCGACCAAGTATCAACGGTTCGCTTTGGTGATTATATGAATTCGATTCCGCTGCCGGCAATGTTGTCTGTTTTCAAAGCGGAAGAGTGGGATAACCATGGTTTGATGGTCACGGACTCCGCTCTGATTTATTCTATTGTGGATGTGTTACTCGGCGGACGAAAAGGAACACCAGCGATCCGTATTGAGGGACGTCCTTATACAACCATCGAAACCAAGCTTGTTGAGCGTATGGTGCAGGTTGTCTTGAGTGATTTGTCGTCTGCGTTCGACCCTTTATCACCCGTCAGTTTCACCTTAGACCGCATTGAAACAAACCCACGCTTTGCCACAATTTCACAAGCGGGTAATGCTTGTGTGCTCGCGCGCCTTCGCGTGGATATGGGCGATCGCGGTGGTCGTGTGGAGGTTGTTATTCCGTATGCGACGTTGGAGCCTATCCGTGAACTTCTTTTGCAGATGTTTATGGGGGAAAAATTTGGTCGTGACTCCATTTGGGAGAACCACTTGACGCAAGAACTTCATCAAACCGAAATTCAATTGCAAGCGGTGTTGGGTGAGAAGGTCATGTCACTCAATGATTTGCTTGAATGGAAAATCGGTAGCCAAGTGATGTTTAACACCTTCATTGATGATGAGTTGGAGTTGCGATGTGGGAATGTTCCAATGTTCCGCGGGCCTGTTGGTCAAAAGCTTGGGAATATTGCCGTGCAGATTGATAAATATATTCAACCCGAAGATGACGAGGAGCTGTTATGAGTCCACAAATAGCGCTTATCCTTGATGGGTTAATTCTCGTTTTCCTTTGCGTTACGATTTTCTATGCAGCACGCCTTTCTATGTTTCTAAAAACGTTTCGTGAAGGCAAGGAAGGGATGCAGGTTCTCATTCGTGATTTAACGACAGTAATCACGCGTGCCGAAACAGCGCTGGCGAATAGCAAAGGTCAAATGTTGGAAGCGGAAACAGAGCTTCGCAATATTATCAACGAAGCAAAATTTTTATCTGATGAATTAAAATATATGACCGAAGGTGGTAATGGTTTGGCGGAAAGGCTTGAAAAGCTCGCCGATCGTAACCGTGAATTGGTGGATCTTATGGAACGATCTGGTGGGATTGGCACGCAGAAGATAGCTTCTGTTGAACCTGGACAGCATGCCGTTCCAGAAAAACCGTATCGTGAGAGTGATTTTGATATCACCGATATTTCTTTAGATGATGAGCTCGATATTGATGACGAAATTGATTTTCAAGCGCTTGATGATGGGGCTTATCGCGAGCCAGAAGACTTAGAAGAAGCCTATAAGTCACCGGTTGATACGCAAGACAAAAGTAAAGTGCGAAGCTTTGCCATTTTTGATCGTGATATTGAGGAAATGCACATCAAAGAACAGATTGAAGAAAAAATAAAAGAGGAGGTCGACAATCATTCCTCCGATTTCTATAGCAAGGCCGAACAAGATCTTTATGAGGCGTTGCAGCGTCGTAAGAAAATGAAAGAGAGCGGATAATGGGCTGGGTTTTTCGTCTTCGTGTCATGCCGCTTCTGGTCGTGGTGGCGGCTTTATCTTTTGGTGTGCGATTTGGTGAATTTGTTTCGGGTGTGCGTATGCATCCTGGTAGCGCGAGCGCGCAAGTGACCATCGAAGAGTCTGCTGAAGAGGCGACGTTAGAAGTGGGAGAGCTTGAGGTTGACGAAACCGTGCAAATGGCGCAGGTCGATGATGCGGATGGGCCGCGTACCGCACCAGTGAAAACCGACATGGAACCGATTGAACCGCCCATGGACTGGCGCGATGCGGGTGATACAGATTTTGAATTCTCTGAAATGCGGATGGAGTTGTTTCAGGATTTAAAAGCGCGTCGTCAAGCGATTGAAGAACAAGAGCGTGAATTGTCAGTGCGTGAAGCTTTGTTAAAAGCGGCGGAGCAGGAAATTGATCAGAAGTATCAAGAGCTTTTATCGTTGCGCAAAGAAATTCAAGACTTGCTCATGGAGCAAACAGAAGAAGAAAAAGCGCGTGTTGCCTCACTCGTGAAAATCTACGAAGGGATGAAGCCTAAAGATGCAGCGCGTATCTTCAACTCTTTGGATTTAGATGTGTTACTGGATGTGGTTTCGAAAATGTCGGAACGAAAGTCAGCGCCAATTATCGCATCAATGGATCCTGAACGGGCGCGCACGCTGACAATTATGTTGATGGAGCAGAAATCTTTGCCCAATCTTTCCGATCTGGACACCAATAACGGGTTTAACTCTTAAACGGGAGGCTGCTTGATGGCTTTTCGCCGCCGCCGAAGAATAAGACAGCAAGGAGGGACGTCCTCGAATGCGGGTCAGATGATGAATCTTTCCTTGTTCATCATGTTGCTCGCGTTCTTCATTGTGCTGAACAGTCTGTCTTCTTATGAGGAAATTAAATCCGAAAAGGTCAGGCGCAGTATTCAAATTACTTTTAGTAATGAAGCCAAAGAAGAGCTTGGGGCGGTTACAATAAGTGAACTTGAGTCTTTTAATGAAGGCCATACATTTGATCGTATTGATGCTTTATTTCAAGCGCAGATTGTAACGTTTGACTCGCAGAAGAGCAAAAGTACGGGACGTATGAATATACAATTATCGTATGAGAAGTTTATGAGCGCTATTCAAGCAGGCGGGCAATATGATGCGACGCGTTATCCGTCACGCCGTGAGATACGCGATAATTTTTTCTTACCGACATTGGCATCGATTATACGTGCTAATATTGATGGTGCGCCAACACGCATGGAAATCACCTTTCATGTGCCTGATAATCCGGCGGCGATGCACAATAATGCGCCGGAGGCATTGAAAGAGAAAATCGATGTGATCGGTGAGGTGGCACGTGCTTTGATGGACCAACGATTGCCTGAAAAGCTTATTAATATCAGCTATGAAAAGGGTGATCCAAATATCGTCGACCTCTCTTTTATAAAGTATGTGCCGTTTTCCCCGGTGATTGCGGGTCAGGAAGAAGAGGCACAATAAGATGTCGGATCAGGAAGAAGACAAGACAGAAGATGAAGAAGACAAAGAAATTGTCCTTCCCAAGCTTCCGCGTCGATACAACCGCCGTTTAGGCGATCAGCACGGAAACTCTACGAGTATCTGGCTGATTTCCTTCACGGATGTAATGGCGCTGATGCTCACATTCTTCGTTTTGCTGTTTGCGATGTCGAATCCGGAACAGGAAAAGTTTGATCAGTTCCGTGAGAACATATCCAAAAATTTTAATAAGAACCAGGGGCAGCAGCTAGAGCGGGGCGCTGAAGACGCCATCAACATTGCCAAAGTTGATTTTAACAAAGCCTTGGATTTGAGGTATTTAAGAGTCCTTGTTCAAAATTTGATCGAGGAGAATCCTGAACTTGGCAGTATCGTTCTACTCGAGAACGCTGGGCAGCTCATTGTCTCATTGCCGCAAGAAATTCTTTTTGCAAGTGGCCAGGCAAGTATCAAACCTGAAGCAACGCGTACTCTATTTTCTCTGATTCAAACGCTTAAACGCATTAAAAACAGTATCGAGATTATTGGTCATACAGATCCGCGTCCGACAAGCTCTGAACAATTTGCGTCAAATTGGGAATTATCCTTATCCCGCGCGGCAAGTGTCGCCGGTTTAATCGAAAATGCTGGTTATACACGGCCCGTGAAGATTAAAGGCTATGCTGCCGCTCGTTATTATGACTTATCCGATGATTTTTCAGAAGAAGACCGTATGGCACTGTCCCGCCGCGTGGATATTATTATCCGCGAAGATGACGGTCGTCGTTTTAAGCTCTTTGAAATTGGCGGCATTTAAATATCTCTTGAAAAAACAGTGTATGAGCCCGCCGTCCCTTGTTCGTTTTCAGGGCATGTGGCAAATTAGTTGGCATGAAATTATGCCGAATCATCAATAGCTTACTCGTATTTTCTTTTGTCTTTTTTTATATGGGGCAAAACGGCGCATCGGCGCAAGATGCCTTGGAAATTCGTATTAATGATTTGGATGGCTACACGCGTGTTGTTTTTGATTGGCCGAGCAAGCCAGGTTTTGCGGCGCAAAAAAACGGAACAGCGCTGAGTGTGACTTTTGATCAAGCGGCTAGCTATGAAACTGGCAGTTTGAATGCCAATCAATATCACAATGTCGGCAATATTAGCTTTGCTTCGGCAGCGGATAGTTCAACCGCGAGTTTGCGCATCGCAGAAAAGGCGACTTATCGTAGTTTTTCTATTGGCAATCGTGTGATCATCGATGTTTATGACAGTGATGAGACTCCGGAGCGCACTGTTGTTACCCCATCAGAAACACCAACGATTACGCCGGCACCGTCCGAAGAGAGTTTAGAGGCTAGTGAGGAAACGGAAACAAGCACTGAGGTTGCTCCTCCGCCCCAAGAGGAAGAGCTACAAACACTCGGTGGGATTCAACCGCATGTTGTCACCATCAGTAGCACGGAAGCTCTTGGCATGGCTGCTTTTGAGCGCGCCGATTTTCTATGGTTGGTTTTTGACACACCCGAGCTAAAAATTGAACCCGTTCTTTCCGGTCCGAATAAAGATGACTTTCCGGCTTTTGAAAAATTTGAGTTGGTTGGGGCGACAGCGTATCGCATGCCGAAACCGAAAGGCTATTATTTTTATGGCGAAGGCGGCGGTATTCTGTGGCGTTTGGTAATTACGCCAACCCCGCGTGAAACCAAACCGCTCAATATACAAGTGACGGATGATTCCAATCTCTTATGGCCATCTTCATCCGTCGCAAAAGTTGTTGAATTGGAAGATCCGCTCGTCGGCGATGTCATTCAAGTTGTGACGGTGTTGGGGTCGAGTGATTTTTCTTCTCAATCACGCGAATATGTTGAATTGGAAGCCTTTCCCTCATATGTCGGTTTGGCGTTTGCACCGCGGGCGGATGATATTCAAACGTCAAAATTTGAGCAAGGATTGCTGATCCAAAAGCCCAATGGTTTGGCGGTCTCTCCTTCTAAAGATACAGCCTCTATCCTATTACAAAGCGATATTGAAAAAGAAACAGCAGCTTTTGAGGCAGAAGATTTCCCCGACAACATAAAACGCTTTTATGATTTTGATCGCTGGCAAATGGGTGGTATGCGGGCGCTGGATAAAAACCGTCAGATTTTGATGAACGGCATTGGCAGCAAGACTGGTGCCGGTAAGGCAGAAGATTTATTGACGCTCGCGAAATTAAATATTGCGAATGATCGTGGGCAAGAAGCGCTAGGGCTCTTACGTGTCGCAGCGCTCGAACTTCCCGGTATAGAAGAAAGCCCGTCTTTTATTGCCTTACGCGGGGCGGCAAACGCACTGGTCGGTCGCGATGCAGAAGCGCTGAGAGATTTCGTCACACCGTCTTTAAAAGAATATGACGAGATCAATTATTGGAAGGCGTTTGCATTGGCGGGCTTGGAAGATTGGCAGCAATCTGATGCAGCTGTGCCGCGAGATGTGCGCCCAATCGAAGGATATCCGCAACAAATTAAAGAGCCTGTTGTTTTGGCCCTGGCGGAAACCGCTTTGCGTGCGGGTAAAACACAACGCGCTGAAAATTTATTGTTGATGCTAGAAAGCGAATTTCCAACAATGTCTTTTGGACGTCAGTCTGCTTGGAAATATTTAAACGGCGAATTGGAACGCCAAAAAGGTAATTTTGATGTCGCAATGGATAATTGGACGCCGCTTTTGACAGGCGAAGATGATTATTACCGTGCTAAAGCAGGACTATCCGTCACCCGTATGCAGCTCGAGCGGCAAAAAATTACCCCGGAAAAAGCGATCGATCGATTGGAGTCCTTGCGTTACGCGTGGCGTGGCGATGAACTGGAAAGCCTCGTGAATTTTCGTTTGGGCGAAGTCTATATTGATAATGATGAGTATCTCAAAGGCTTATCGGTTCTGCGAAATGCGGTTTCGATTTCACCCAATGCTGGCATCACCGAAGAGATTACTAATTATATGACCTCAACATTCCGCCGTATTTTTACCGATGGTGAGTTGGATGATGTGCCGCCTATTGAAGCGGTGAGTATTTATGAAGAATTTAAAGAGCTCACCCCCATCGGCAAAGAAGGCGACTTGTTTGTTCAAAATCTTGCGGAGCGTCTGGTGGAAATGGATTTACTCGGACGCGCTGGCGCGTTGTTGGATGATCAGGTTACTCATCGGTTGCAAGGCGATGACAAAGCCAAGGTCGCTATTCGTTTAGCGGCCATTCGTTTGCTGAACAATCAACCGGATGCTGCGATGAGCTCACTGACTTCGGCAGAAGAGGCGATGCGTTCCACCGGAGTCGTCGACATGTCTAAAGTGCGTGAGATAAAATTATTACGCGCGCGGGCCTTGTCAAAATTAAACCGGGCGACGGAAGCGCTACGTATTCTATCTATCATGGCGGATGATAAAGATGTTATTCGTCTAAGGGCGGATATTGCCTGGGGCGCAGGGCAGTGGGGTGTCGCCGCAACAGCGTTTCAAAAGCTGATTGATTTAGAAAATATTGATCCGGTCCAACCGCCTGAGGCCTATGAAGCCAATTTGATTTTAAATCGGGCGATTGCATTGAACCTGGCCGGCAATCGTTCAGCGTTGGATGGGTTGCGCAATCGTTTTGAAACCGCGATGCAACAAAGCGACCGTGCCCGCATTTTTGAACTGGTCACACGCCCGCGTTCTTTAGGGTTGCTCGAAAATCGCAACAGCGTGGCGTCTTTGATCTCCGAAGTCGATCTTTTCGGCGAGTTTCTTGAGAATTATCGGAATATCAATTAACCGCTGCCTGCCGTTGTGGCGATGGCTTGCCCCGTCGGGCCGTAAGATTGGATCAATGATCCTGCGACGAGATACCATCCATCCACCAGTACGAAGAAGATTACTTTAAAGGGTAGGGAGATCATCACGGGCGGGAGCATCATCATCCCCATCGACATCAGGATTGAAGCCGTGACCATATCAATAATCAAAAACGGTAAGAACAACATAAAGCCAATTTCAAACGCCCTTCGTAGTTCCGAAATCATGAAAGAGGGGATCAAAACCTGCAACGGAATATCCATCGGTTCAGCAAAAGGACCACTTTCCGATAGCTCGGTGAACAACAACAAGTCCGCTTCACGTGTATGCTGTAGCATGAACTCTTTAAACGGCTCAACGCCGCGCTCAAAGGCGGTGACTTCATCAATGCTTTCATTAATCAGCGGCTCTAATCCATTCTCATAGGCGCTTTGTAGCGTTGGTGCCATGATGAAAAAGGTGAGGAATAAAGCAAGAGAGATCAGCACCGTATTCGGCGGCGTCTGTTGAATCCCCATCGCAGTCCGTAAGAATGATAAGACAACAATAATCCGTGTGAAGGATGTCATCATAATCAAGATCGACGGCGCGAGCGAGAGAATGGTCAGAATAGCGACCATCTGAATCACGCGGCCAGTCACCGTACCGCCTTCGCCA
>JBCDCD010000023.1:0-11848 GCA_039182445.1 Pseudomonadota bacterium
AGCAGTCAGGGACCACAGGACAGAATTGAGACTGCAGTAGCAAGAGATTACAGCGGTGAAGTAAGACAGCAGGGGACTATGGTGGGGAGGCAGTACTGCGGCTGTGAGAATCTAGCGGGTCCACAGCAGCCAGATGGGATCACAGTTACGAGTCGAGACTACAGTGGCCTGGTCAGACCGCGGCTGGCAGGTGGGACTACAGTGTAGTGGGTAAGCTATCGAGGCAATGAGCCACTTGGTAAAAAATATTGCCTAACATACGCGCTGTTATTGTCTTACCTGTACCAGGATTGCCTAAAAACAGCATATTTTTTCCAACAGCGTGGCTTTTTAAACCTAACTCTTCTCGCTTTATGTTAATAAAAGCGCTGTCAACAAGCGACTTGACCTCTTTTTTAATGAATTCTAAGCCTGGCAGCTTCTGTAAAGGTTCCAATAATATTTCAATGATTTCTTCTTGCTTCTCAGGCGTTTCATTAATGTAATTATTAAAGATTGGGTTTTTTTCTTCAGGATAATGTATATAGACATTGGTTTCCGGCGCGTGATCACGTGGACCTGTTCCCTGTAATGTTGAATAGCCCGATGATTGATTATCATAACTATAATCACTATCTTCGCTCCAAACCGTAATCTCATCGCTGCCAATAACATCTTCCTGGAAAGATATCTCAGTGCTTTTACCAACGGTAATAAAAGGGGTTCCTGATCCTGCTGCTTCCATATCTTCTCTGGAAAAGCGCGCATGTTCTAAAAAGCTTATGGATTCACTATGTCCAGCTTTAGCCGCTTTATTCAAATAAGCATAACTTGTTTTTGTGTCTCGTTCTTTACCTATAGCTGAATAATAAATAATGCCTAACTCATGCAGAAGATCATAGTAAATATCAATGAGATGAAAATTATGGACAGCAGCATTTTGTCGCGCCCTCTCCATAAGAGCCTCACCTTTTTCATGATCATAGAAGCCATTAAGGTCACCGTTACGTGTAGACAAAGCTTCCAAAAAATAACCTCCCAAGAAATTCTGCCTTTTGCATTCTTGGATATTTTTCTTAACCAGCCCTATATCCATATCTATGTTGTCATTATCAACATCAAGGCTCGCCTTGGCATAGAAATATAGGGCGTACGGATTTTCTTTATCGCGCAACTCTTCCAAAATTTTGTAGCCTTTTGATAAATCAAATTGCTCTGAAATGTCTAAATTGGAAAATTGCGCGTATTTTCCCAAATGCAGTTTTGATAAAAAAATTGACGCATCGAGATAGCCAGCTTCATGTGCCGCCTGTATATGACGAAAAGCCGCTTCATATGAGGTATTAAGCTCTCGGTTATAGAAAAATCCAAAATACCCCAATAAAAAATCTTTTTCCCCAAGGGTTTCAGATTGCGCACTAGACTCCTTGCAAAGAGAACAGATCTCTTCTACAAGCCGCATTTGCTGAAACGTACAGCCATCTAAATCTTGAACGGATTGTAGATAGTCACTTTTCTTTTTTATAAGATCTTCCATCGCCTATAATATTATTATAGCGAATTCGATTTTTTAAACGCAAATATCGAGCTTAAACCCCTTAAAAACAAAAAGAACAAAAAGACTTGCATTCTTCCCATAAAAGGCGTTATAACGTTTTTGTTATTCACTCTCATTCGGTGAGTAATCGCGGACTTTGACAGGGGCAGCTTGCACCGCGTGAACAAGGCTAAAGAGCGCTGTAGCGTACGAACCGCTATGGTCCCTAAATTTTAGAGACCTGGCGGAGTTCGAGACGCTTTTTTTGTGCCTGAAATCAAGGCATACAAAAATCCCCTCCTTCTCCGACGGAAATTTGAACTTTTTGAAGGAGAAAAAACATGAGCAAACCTTATTTAGATTACAATACATTAAAGGGCGGTAACCGATCAGGTTATCCGTGCGCCTTTGATGCATGGGCCATTGTTGTTAAGGGCTTACCAGTAACAAGAGATAATTTAGCCGGTTCAAGAATGGTAGAAATAGGTCACGACAAAAACGTTAACGAAAGACTCAAAGTACATTCAAAGCGGCTAGGCCTTCCGATTGGACAACCATAATTAAAAGAAAATGAGTGTGTGTAAAAAATGAGAGATACCGTATTTGAGGCCTTAGTGCCTATTGATGAGCGAGAAGCGCGCGTAATAATTTCGCCGCGATTAAAAGGATTGTTCCCCGATGGAGCGCAGTCCTTTGTATCGCCAATCGATAAGCAATGGCCTCATTTACAAGGCTTACAAACAGATCGCATTGAAATTGATTTGGAAGACGGTGATCAAATCTATGTGCGCGCTTTCGATAAAGAAGCACGCTCAATTCTTTCAATCGATGGTGAAACGGAAGCGCGTATAACGCTTAATATAGACCGACTGGAGGCAGCGCGCTCTTCAATTCAAACAGCTCTTGAATCTTTTCATGCCTTAAAAACAGCACACACACGTACAGCTTTGCCACTATCATTGGATCTATAAGAGCGTCCAAATCATGAGCAATATCATAGGTGTTGGGCGTTTTCAGCAGCCCGCTAAGGATTCCCCTTACATTGATGCCCTGAAAAAGAAGTTCTTGTTCGGAGCAAAAACCAATCTGCCTGATCAGTTTTTCTTTAGTCAATTTCTTGAAAAAATACCCCCGGCCGCCGATATTTCAGTATTTCGCGCTCATGCCGAAGGCGGCGATACCGTAACAATTCACTATAAAAGCGACGGGGAAAGACGTACAGACACCCTTACGAATCCGTCCGATATGGAGCTTCGCTCAGCCTTGATCAATGCCGGTGTGCGCGAAATGTCAATTGGAGCTTTTTAAAACTACGCTGAGAGCATTAACGGATATTGAATCCATGGGCGGATGCGCGCTCTCCAATATAACGCCATCCATTGCTGGCCGCACCGCGTGCCGCCGCTCTAGCCAGCAGCCAAGCATCTTGTAAAACTGTCCTACCCGTCACATTGATACTATTATCAACACCGCGCGTACCCATCGTGCCAGGGCTAACACGCTCCATCGATCCAAAATCACGCGCTAATATTTCATGCCAATCTGGACCATTTACGCAGACATTCACATATTTCATCGCCCGCTCAAAACGAGAATTGAACGGTGTTGAAATTGTGTTTGCCACCAAATGAATAATAGAATGTTTCGGCAAACCATGCTTTTCAATCGACCGTATGTGACATTCTTCAATTTCTTTAGAAGTAGGGAGCGGATACATTTTTTGGCCGCTAGGAAGTGGAAAACGCTTTTCTTTCATTTTATCCAAATAGAAACCCAAACTGCTGCGCGCCGCTTGATGCCATTGATCATCACCCATCGATAATCCGGTCGCTAAGCGCCAATGCGCTTGGCGCATCGATGTCCAAAAACCACGTTTATCGCTGCCAATATAGTAAGACCCCACGGCGTACGTGTCCCCCGCTTCAGCAAGAATCTTCCACGCTTCAAGAGTACCCTCCACACCTTTTGAATAAGCCGCGTAGGCTTGATCAAATGTTTCTTCCGCTACATATCGAACCATGGCATTACTATAAAGAAGCTTATGTAATATGTAAAGAATATCTTGTGACAATCTGCGGGTTTTAACAAGGCCGCGCTTTATTTTTTCTGGCCTTTTCTTTAGGCTAAAGCCATGAAATTAACATGGAAACAAATCGATCCTTTTTTGAAATCTCCGGATCCAAAGGCACGGGTCGTATTGATTTACGGCCCTGACAACGGATTGATGAAGGAGCGGTCGAAAATGATCGCCGAAACCGTTGTCGAAGACCTCGAAGATCCATTTAACGTCGTGACGCTTTCCACCGATATCCTCGCCGATGATCCCGCCCGCCTCCAAGACGAAGCCAAAGCGATGTCAATGATGGGTGGCGCGCGCCTGATTAAAGTCGAGGGCGGCACCGATAAGCTGACCACACTTCTCAAAGAGTATCTCGAGGATCCATCGCCTGAAAACCTCATTATTGTCGAAGCCGGGGAGCTCAGCACCCGATCATCCCTGCGCCAAGCCATCGAAAAGGCGAAAAATGCCGCTGCCTTACCTTGCTACGTCGAAGATGAGCGCGGTGTCGGCAATTTGGTACGCGAAACGCTTTCCAACAATGGATATTTTATAAACGGGGACGCGATACAATTTCTTACAGGCAATATCGCTGGCGACCGCTCCCGAGTCCGCAATGAGCTTGAGAAACTCATGCTGTATATGGGCGATGAAAAAAATATCACCCTCGAACACGTACAAAACTCCGTCGGCGCAATTGGTGAATCCGATCTTGAAGAACTGATTTATGCCGTGGGTGGCGGCCAGACCGAAACCGCGATAAAGTCCTATAACAAACTCATCGCCGAAGGCATGGCCGATATTATGATCTTACGCGCTCTACAGAACCATTTTCGCAAGATTCATTATACACGTGGATTGATGCAAGACGGCCAAGCCCTCGATCAAGCGGTGAAATCCCTAACACCGCCCATCTTTTTTAAAGTCGAGAACGCTTTTAAGGCACAAGTACAGAAATGGGGCGAACCAAAGCTTGAAAAGACACTGGAAAAGCTCGCACAGCTCGAAGCAGAAACAAAAAAGACGGGCGCGCCCGTCCAAACACTCTGCTCTCAAGCCATCCTCGCCATTAGCGCCAGCCGATAATTAACGATTACGGGGGGTTTGCGCCAAGCGTTGCAAAACATCATCCAGCTGATCCAAGGACGCAAAATTGATCTGCATTTGGCCACGGTGTACGTCTTTCATCTCAATCGTCACTTGCATGCCAAGCTGATCGGACACTTCTTTTTCCAGCGCCAATGTATCCGCATCTTTGTTGGAAAAGCCTTTCTTACGGCGGTTTTTAGACGGTTGAATCTTATCATTCATCTCCCGCCCTTCCATCTTCGCCGCCAATTCTTCGGTCTGACGTACGGACAGGCTCTTTTCAATAACGTACAAAGCGATGGTTTCCGCATCTTGCGTGTTCAAGAGCGCCCTTGCATGGCCCATGGAAATATCGCCCACTTCCAACATCACCTGTACCGATTCCGGCAAAGACAGCAAACGCACCATATTTGCGATGTGCGCGCGGCTTTTGCCCATTAATTTGCCCACTGCTTCGGGCAAATAATCAAAATCCGTGATAAGTTTTTGGTAACCTAGCGCTTCTTCAATCGGATTCAGGTCTTTTCGCTGCAGATTTTCGACCAACGCAATCTGAAATGTCTCTTCATCGGTCAGATCTTTGATAATAACCGGCACTTCATGCAATTGCGCCCGTTGTGCGGCCCGCCAACGGCGTTCTCCAGCGACAATTTGGAACATATCATCTTGTTCCGGCGCGGGTCTCACCAAAATCGGCTGTAACAACCCATAAGTTTGGATGGAATCCGATAATTCTTTTAAGGCTTCATCATCAAAATGGCGACGCGGTTGATCTTCATTCGGTGCTATTTGGCCAATGCCAACTATACGACGCGATGTTTTAATTTCTTCGGTTTCGACAAGCTCTGCTTTGTAGTCATTTTCTTCATCACCGAAAAGCGCGTCTAAGCCACGGCCAAGGCCGCGTTGCTTCGATTTTTTCGAGCTTGTTTTTTCTTTTTCTTGAACGCTTTCACTCATTGTTTTTTACGCCGCCCCAAAAGATTGTTCATTATCTTGTTCAGAAGAGAGTTGTTTTGATAGTTGGTCATCGGCAACTATTTTTTTCTCACGTGAGATCACTTCTTTGGCCAAATTAATATACGCACGCGCACCAGGGCACTTCATATCATAGACAATCGCCGGCAATCCGTAAGACGGCGCCTCGGAAAGCCTTACATTCCGCGGGATAACGGTGTTATAGACTTTTTCGCCAAAATATTTGCGCACATCTTGTGCAACTTGTGCCGATAAATTATTACGGCGATCAAACATCGTCAGTACCACGCCATGAATATCCAAACGCGGATTAAATGTTTTTTGCACGCGCTCAATTGTTTTCACCAAATGGCTCAGCCCTTCCAGCGCATAAAACTCACATTGAAGCGGCACAACAATCGAATCCGACGCCACCAATGCATTCAACGTCAGCAAACTCAACGATGGCGGACAATCAATAATGACATAATCATAGTCCATTGGTTTACGGAAGGCTTCTTGCAATCTGTACTCGCGGCGGCTCGCCCCAACCAATTCGATTTCCGCACCGGACAAATGAATCGACGATGGCAACACATCCAAACCAGGCACTTTGGTTTTACGTACAGTTTCCTCAACGCTCGCATCTTCGAATAAAATATCATAGGTGCTGGTGCGCAACGTCGAACGCTTAATGCCCAATCCTGTGCTCGCATTTCCTTGCGGATCGAGATCGACCAACATCACTTTTTTACCAATGGCGCTTAAAGCGGTGGCGAGATTAACAGACGTTGTGGTTTTACCAACGCCCCCTTTTTGATTGGCGACGGAGAGAATGCGGGGGATGTTCTTCGGTTTGACCGGATAGGACACTGTACTTCTTTCGCTTGGTTGATGGAGTTTTAATTAACAGAAAAAATCATCGAAAAGCAAGAAAATACTGCGTGTTGCGAGTCATTACTCACAATCGGGCAATACCTCGGAAAACCAAAATCACCCCTTCTTCATCCGTACGACTCGGATGGGTTTCGAGATCATAGCGCCACTCTTTTTCGATCGCGGCGATCTCGGATTGATAATTTTGGCCTTTGGGGAAAATCAGAACCAAGTCTGGATTGGCCAAAATCCATTTTTCACAATAGGCGAAAAGTTTGTCCAAAGAGGCCAAAGCGCGCGCCGTGATAAAATCTGGTATGGTGTCCAAATCGGTTTTCTCAATGCGCTCATTTTGGATGGTCGCCGGGGTTTGTGTTTCACGTGAAACAGTTTTTAAAAAGCTACATTTCTTCTGATCGGATTCTACCAGCGTCATGTGAATATCCGGTTTCGCCATCGCAATCACCAACCCGGGAAATCCGGCCCCACTTCCCAAATCGACCCCAGTTTTCGCACTGGCCGGAATATAATCAAGAATTTGCAGGGAATCCTCAAAATGCCGTGATCGGGAATCACGCAGCGTTTTTGGCCCGACTAGGTTAATTTTCGCCTGCCATTGATGCAGCAATTCATCATAGCGTTTGAGTTTGAGTTCAATATCAGCCATTCGTTTGACTTTGATGCCAAAGCCCACAGTTAGTAAGCGCATCACGTGCGAGTTCTTCTAGAACTTCACGGCGTTCAGTTAATGTAAGATCACTATCCTCCGTTGCTGCAGCTTTTACTTTTTCAAAAAACTCAACACTCATTGGTGTATCACTTAGAACACGAGCTGCTGCGAACATTTCAAAGCTTACAATCTCGCCATCAGTATTGGTTACTGCGGCTCTGAAAACGTCGTAAGCAGGAAAGTATTTATCGTAGAAGTCAGTACCCAGTTCTGGCATTTTAAGCAGCCCTTTTTTTAACATGGCGCATCAGCGCGATAACCGCGGCCGGAGTCACGCCAGGAATTCTTGAGGCCGCGCCCAAAGTTTCCGGACGGGCGGTTTCTAATTTTTGCACGACCTCATTGGACAATCCGCCGATCGTTGAATAATCGATCGTCTCCGGCAACATCAATTCCTCGTCTTTGCGGAAGCTTTCAATTTCAGCCTGCTGGCGTTTTGTGTATCCGGCATAGAGCGCATCGGTTTTAATCTGCTCGTAAATGCGAGAATCGATTTCTTTCAAATCCGGCCAGATCGCAAAAATCTGTTCATCCGAAATATTCGGATAATTCAACAGCTCATAGGCATTGCGCACGCGGCCATCTTTATTGATCGCCACATCGTGTTTGGTGATTTCATGCGGTGTAATTTTCGCCGCTTTGAGGATTTCTTCAGCTTTCGCAAGCGCTTCTTTTTTCGTCGCCCAATGGGCAGCACGTTCATTTCCGACACAGCCAATCTCAATGCCTTTCTCCGTCAAACGCTGATCGGCATTATCGGAACGGAGCAGCAATCGATACTCCGCACGGCTCGTGAACATGCGATATGGTTCTTGTGTTCCACGTGAAACAAGATCATCGATTAGCACACCGATATAAGCTTCAGCGCGGTCGAGCGTTAATTTCTGGTCATCGCCTCGTGCCCGGATCGCGGCGTTGATGCCCGCCATTAAACCTTGCGCCGCCGCTTCTTCATATCCAGTCGTGCCATTGATCTGACCGGCCAGATAGAGGTTTTCAATGCGCTTGCTTTCGAGCGTATTTTTCAAATCGCGGGGATCGCAGAAATCATATTCGATCGCATAAGCCCATTCTTTGACTTTGACATTTTCGAGACCTGGAATCGTGCGTAGAAACTTCTCCTGCACATCAATCGGCAGCGCATTGGAAATTCCATTGGGGTAAACCGTATTGTCGTCCAGCCCTTCCGGCTCAAGAAAAACTTGGTGACGATCTTTATGCGCGAAGCGTACAATTTTATCTTCGATCGAGGGGCAATAGCGCGGGCCCGTCCCGTCAATCTGACCGGAATACATCGGCGCTTTATCGAGATTATCACGGATAATCTGATGGGTTTTTTCATTGGTATAAGTGATGTGGCAGTCAATTTGCGGCACCGTAATTTCATCCGTCAGATAAGAAAACGGCACGGGCGTTTCATCCGGCTTTTGACGCTCAAGAACATCCCAACCAATGGTATCCGCATACAATCGCGCCGGCGTTCCGGTCTTCAGTCGCGAGAGCGGAAAGTTATATTTCTTAAGGGTGTCGGATAGAGCATTAGCGGGTTTTTCCCCGACACGACCAGCGGGCGTCACCTCTTCCCCACGATGAATCAAACCGCCCAAAAATGTGCCGGTCGTAAGAATAATTGTCGTGGCCGAAACGGTCGATCCGTCCGCCAAAATCGCGCCGGTAACTTGGTCATTTTCGATCGCAAAATTCTCGACTTCGCCTTCGAGGATGGTCAGATTTTCTTGATCCGCCAAAGCGGCCTGCATCGCCTCACGATATAATTTTCGATCGGCTTGCGCACGGGGCCCACGAACCGCGGGCCCTTTCGACGCGTTGAGCATACGGAATTGGATTCCGGCCTGATCAATGATTTTCCCCATCAATCCGTCGAGCGCATCAATCTCCCGCACGAGATGCCCCTTCCCCAATCCGCCGATCGCCGGATTACAAGACATCACCCCGATGGTTTCCTTTTTATGGGTGACCAGCGCCGTGTTCGCGCCCATGCGCGCAGAGGCTGCCGCGGCCTCACAACCAGCGTGGCCACCACCAATCACAATCACATCGTAAGTGTTTTGGGTACTCATGGGCGTTTATATACAGAAAACCGCCAAAAATTGCATCAAAATTCGTATCGGCCCGCCAAAAAGTGTTTCACGTGAAACACTGTGGATAAGTTATGTGTAAAAACGGTATAGCCGCCCTATTTTAAAATCGATCAGTTCTGCAAACCGCGCCGCTCTGCGCTTCCGCTCCTCAGGTACCAATTTGTACATTCCGGTGCGGTTCTCGAACGACTTGGTTTTCGATAGCTGCTCAATTTTAAACTAAGACGACTAACGTATTCAGGGATTATTTCCCGATGCAGAAATCCTTGAATATGATATCGAGCAAATCCTCAACATCCACACGACCAGTAATACGACCGATGGCATGAAGAGCAAATCGTAATTCTTGCCCCAAAAGCTCGGGTTCGGATTTTTCGAGCGCGGTGTGAATATTGGCCAGCGCCTCGGTCAAATTTTCGCGATGACGGGCCCGTGTGAGAGAAAGTGTTTCACGTGAAACACTATAATTATTTGCGATAATATTTTTGAGCTTTTCGAGTAATTGGCTCAAGCCAATCTCATTTTCTATAGATATATCAATGACTTGGCTTAAAATAGCGTCATCGCTTTGCTCTGAGCTGGGCTTACTCTTTTCTACATTCTGTAAATAAAACTTGTATTTTGTTGTAATTTTTTCCCTATATTTTTCCACCTGCTTATCCGAGATTTTGTCCACTTTATTGAGTAAAATAAGCGTGTTTTCATCGATCAAATTAAGCGTATCTTCATCCGGTTTGCTTTCGGACGCATCAAACATCAAAATGCGATAATCTGCCTCACGCGCGTACGCCAGAGCACGGCGAATACCCTCTCCCTCAACAGCCTCATGCCCGCCATCATCAAGCAAATCCGGCCGTAAACCCGCCGTATCCGCAATAATAACGGGATAACCGCCTAAATTAAGATGCGCCTCAATAATATCCCGCGTGGTGCCCGCCATATCAGAAACAATCGCGACATCGCGTTGGGCAAGCGCATTCACAAAAGATGATTTCCCGGCATTGGGCGCGCCAATCACGGCAATTTTAATCCCCTCACGCAATCTCTCCCCGCGCCGATTGTCATTCAGGTGTACGTCTATTTGCTCCGCGAGCATTTCAAGATCGGGTTTGACCTTTTCAATCTCATCATCCGGTACATCCTCATCAGGAAAATCGATGACGGCCTCGACATAAGCCAAAATACGGCTCAATTCCTTTGCCCAGCCTTGATACAACGTTGAAAGCGCCCCATCCATTTGTGCCAAGGCTTGATCCTTTTGCGCTTTGGTCTCAGCATCGATCAAAT
Organism: Pseudomonadota bacterium; assembly: GCA_039182445.1. Lineage (GTDB taxonomy): Bacteria > Pseudomonadota > Alphaproteobacteria > Micavibrionales > Micavibrionaceae. The sequence continues at coordinate 10,617 of JBCDCD010000023.1, forward strand.
CGGCGATCGCTTCGGCCTCGGTCAGGTCCATTTTCTCGTTTTCAAAGGCGCGACGCGTAAATTCACCATGATCGGCCATGCGAAAGCCCTTTTGAGCGCTCAAAACCGCAAAAATCTCGGTTAAGACAGCAGGTGAGCCATGACATTGCAGCTCAATCACGTCTTCTCCGGTAAAACTATTCGGCGCCTGAAAACCAACAATCAAAACCTCGTCAATTTTATCATTTGTGCCCGGATGAAAGAGCGGCATAAATTGCGCGAGACGGGATTGCTTATATTTTACTTTTTGATTGAAAATCTTTAGTGTATCGCAGGCTTGGGGGCCTGAGATGCGAATAACCGCAACGCCTGCCTTACCGGCAGCGCTGGAAAGCGCGAAAATCGTGTCCTGATGCGGTGTTGTCATGCGCCACACGCTAGCGATTTTGGGACATAAGGTAAAGAAAAATAAAGAGTATAGAATTTAATTAACTGGCAGCAACCATATAATAATGCAAAACGAAGACTTTGATATTAAAGAGCTGCCGCAAAAGGCGTTGGGGAAAATCACAGCCATTTGCCGTGGCAATGGCATTAAAAAAGGTGACATCACTCTAAAAGATGCGCGCGGCAAAATGATCCAAACCGTTTGCCTCACGCATTTGGATTTAGAGCCAACCATTGAGCAAAGCACCAAAAAAGGTCGTCATCAGGTTGGTGAATATATTGAAGATCCAAGCCAACTTGAGAAAATCCTGCATGATATGGCCAAAGGCGCACTTAAGCAGGACGAAACCCGCAAATTTCTGACCGATAAAATCCTTACCCGCCCGGATAAAGGCTTTGGCGTGCATGGTGAAAGCGTCGATATTGAACAATTTAACCGTACGTTTTACACACTGGATCCGTGTAATGACTGCCAAGGCGTCGGCAACACAGTGTGCGGGCAATGTCAGGGCAATAGAAAAGAGCCGTGTAATCATTGCCAAACACGCGGCACGATTCCTTGTGATTTCTGTAACGGCACGGGTTTCACCCAAGAGGCCGGGGGTGGCCAGCGCCAATGTAATCGTTGTTTTGGCCAGCGTCAGGTGGCCTGTCCGACCTGTCAGCGCACCGGATTTATCTCTTGCCGTACGTGTCGCGGCTCCGGCACCCGGACGTGTCAGTCCTGTCAGGGCGCGGCTTTTCTCACACGCATTGCGACGCTCGCGATTAAATTGAAAACCTCTTTTGAAATTGATCGTGCCGAA
>JBCDCD010000024.1:0-11731 GCA_039182445.1 Pseudomonadota bacterium
ATCTGCAAAAAGAGAATGATCCGATCGCGAAATTGAAATCATTGATCTTGGAGACCAAGGAAGTATCCGAAGATGATTTGAAGAAAATTGATAAAGAGATTAAAGCACGCATCAAAGAAGCGGCTGAGTTCGCGCAAGAGTCACCGGAGTTACCGCCGGAAGATCTTTGGACCGATGTGTTGGTGGAGGTTGAATGATGAAAATTTCAGATGGTGAAAGAAAAGAGATATCGGATCTGCTAGATACGCTAGAGGGTCTTTTTAACGACGTTAAAAGTGGCCTTGATACAATTCAAAGTGATCTTGGTACAACTGCCCAAAGTGATCTTGATACAATAAGGTCTGATTTGAAGGAGATGAGCACCGATTTGTCAGTTATGGCGCTCCGTAAAAGAATTATAATTTCCAGCAGAGGTGGTGTTGATTTTGAATCGGCGGGTACTGTAAAAATGACCTGTGGATTATTGCGAGAGATTGCTGGTGGTGCCTTTTCAGAGGAGGAGTTAATGGCAAGTGGCTATTCAAATGATACTGTAGCTAGAATTATAAGCACGGCTTCCAAGTTTGTAGCTAGAGATATGAGAGTTGTATAAATGAGCACAAATATTTTAATGCCGGCTTTGTCGCCGACAATGACCGAAGGAAATTTGGCCAAATGGGTCAAGCAAGAGGGCGACACCATTGAATCAGGTGAAGTAATTGCCGAGATTGAAACCGACAAGGCGACGATGGAAGTTGAAGCGGTCGATGATGGAATTCTTGGTAAAATTCTTGTTGAAGCGGGAACGGAGAATGTTTCTGTGAACACACCGATTGCGGTGTTGTTGGAAGAAGGTGAAAGCGCGGATGACATTGATGTTTCGGCCGCGAGCGCACCCGCACCAGCCGCAGAATTACCTAGTGAAGCGCCTGTTACCGCACAGCCACAGGAAATTGCCGCGCAGCCAACCGGCGCACATGTCGATAATCGTGACATACTCTATGCGCAAGGCGTGGTGATTGAACTGCCACCTTTCGATGAAGCGCCTTTCTTTAACGCGACCGAAGAGCAAACGGTGCGTGTGGCCTTACGCGATGCGATGGCTGAAGAAATGCGTGAACATGAAGATGTTTACATCATGGGTGAGGAAGTCGCCGAATATAATGGGGCGTATAAAGTCACCGAAAATCTGTTGGATGAGTTTGGTGCAAAACGCGTGATTGATACGCCGATCACCGAGCATGGCTTTGCGGGATTGGCCGTAGGATCGGCTTTTAACGGTCTGCGCCCGATTGTTGAATTTATGACGTTTAACTTCGCGATGCAGGCGATTGATCACATTATTAATTCTGCTGCGAAGACACTCTATATGGCGGGCGGCCAACTGGGTTGTCCGATTGTCTTCCGTGGACCAAACGGTGCGGCGGCCCGTGTGGCGGCACAACACTCACAATGTTATGCCTCATGGTATGCGCATGTGCCGGGGCTAAAAGTGGTGTCGCCTTGGAGCGCGGCGGATGCAAAAGGATTGTTGAAATCTGCGATCCGTGATCCGAACCCGATTATCTTTTTAGAAAATGAATTGCTTTATGGGCAGTCTTTCGAGGTGCCGACCGATCCGGATTACACAATCCCCTTGGGTCGCGCGAAGATTGAACGCGAAGGAAGCGATGTTACAATTGTCGCGTTCTCGATCATGGTCGGTAAGGCTTTAGAGGCTGCCGCACAATTGGCGGAGCAGGGGATTGATGCGGAAGTGATTAACTTGCGTACCATTCGCCCGCTTGATCGTTGGACAATTTTGGAAAGTGTCAAGAAAACCAATCGCATTGTCTCTTGTGAAGAAGGATTCCCGTTTGCAGGTATTGGTGCGGAGATTGCGGCACTGATTGGTGAACATGCTTTTGATTATCTCGATGCGCCATTGAAACGCGTGACCGCAGCCGATGTGCCATTGCCGTATGCGGCGGGATTGGAGCAGCTCGCTTTGCCGCAAACAGAGCAGATCATCCATGCGGCAAAGGAAGTTTGTTATGTTGGGTAGTTATGCAGGAGCAGTTCCAGCGGTAGGCTTTGCGCCTATTGCAATGACACGCTCTTCAATCTTTCCAAGAACATGTGCTCTTGTACCAGATGAAGCACCGCTAGGAGCGCTTTGTAATGCAAGAGAAGCTTGCTCGCCGCGTAATCCCCAACTAACAACTTTATCACGAGTCACAGCTCTAGATTTCACTGCCTCTGCTACGATTGGTGAAAAATGTTGGCGATTGGGATCACCTTTCGCAGTTGTTCTAAAATTACCAATCATATTAAGAATGGTTTGCGCTTTAGCTAAGCTACACTCTTTCTTTTTACCCATAATGAATTCCTCTATTAGTTTACATAGGTTATTTACGAAAACACGACCATGGCAAAAGCTAGCACTTTTCGTCAATAAAAAAATCACTCAAGAGAATTTTTTGAAACAAAATTGCGCATTGGAGGCTTTTTAATATGCCGATAAAAGTCCTGATGCCGGCTTTATCGCCGACAATGACCGAGGGGAATTTGGCCAAATGGCATAAATCCGAAGGGGATAGCGTCGAAAGCGGCGAAGTCATTGCCGAGATTGAAACCGATAAGGCCACCATGGAAGTCGAAGCCGTCGATGAAGGCACCATGGGCAAGATCCTTATTCAGGCGGGTACCGAAGGCGTGAAAGTCAATGAAACCATCGCCGTCTTGTTAGAGGATGGGGAGAGTGACGCAGACCTCGATGGGTTTGATACGGGCAATGATAATCAACCCGCAGCGGTTAAAGAGGAACCAAAAGCAGAGAAACCAGAAACGAAGCAGGCACCAACGATGAATGCACAACCAACGACCCAAGCACAAAATTCAACCCGCGTTTTTGCATCGCCTTTGGCAAGGCGCATTGCGAATGGTAAAGGAATTGATTTAGCGACCATTCAAGGCAGTGGACCAAAAGGCCGCATTGTAAAGGCGGACGTGGAAGGCGCGAAGTCAGGCGCTGCGCCGACTGTTTCTTCTGCTGTAGCGGCGCCTCAGCCTACGGCAGATCAGAAGGTCAATGAATTCGGGATGATTTATACCGAAACGCCGAACAACAATATCAAGAAAATCACGGCGCAGCGCTTGCAGGAATCCAAACAAGAAGTACCGCATTTCTATCTAACGATTGAAACACGCATTGATGAATTGATGCGCACACGTAAGATTATGAATGAACAAGCGAATGGTGACTACAAGCTTTCCGTGAATGACTTTATTTTGAAGGCTTGCGCGAATGCGTTGCAGGCTTATCCGGCCGCGAATGTCTCATGGAATGAAGACGCGGTGCGTCAATACGTGCATTCCGATATTTCTGTCGCGGTATCGACGCCGAACGGATTGATCACACCGATTGTCAAGCAGGCTGAAAATAAAGGCCTGCGCGAGATTTCCGCCGAGGTCAAAGATTTGGCGGGTCGTGCGCGAGAAGGGAAGCTCAAGCCCGAGGAGTTCCAAGGCGGGACGTTTAGCCTGTCGAATTTAGGCATGTACGGCATTAAAGAATTTGGCGCGATTATTAATCCGCCACAGGCGTGTATCTTGGCTGTGGGCGCCGGCGAGAAAAAGCCTTATGTTGATGGAAACGATGTCAAAATCGGTATGTTTATGACGTGTACGCTCTCGGTTGATCACCGTGCGGTGGATGGTGCGGTTGGCGCAGAATTTTTACAGGTGCTGAAAACCTATATTGAAAACCCAGCAGCGATGTTGTTGTGATGCAAGATTATAAATTCTACTTAAGTTTTAAAAAGCCAGAAATCAATGAATGTGTAAACATAAGAGATTTTTGGGAGATTTTGTTTGGCGAAAACTATGAGTTTTGTTCAGGTGATGACACAATTGCAATCGACTTCTTTTTCAATGTAATTCATGTAAAGCAAAACTCTTATTCTATATATATAGATCCTTTAAATAATAAGAGTGAACCTAAGCTAATTATTTCTAATATAACTTATAATAATATTTCTGAAAATGGTCGAAGAGTTTATGTAACAAGAGAAAAAATGGCAGATTTTATTTTGCAAAAAAATGGTGAAAACGTTTTAACAAAATCTTCTAATATACTAAGTAACTTTTTTAAGGATATGGATATTCTGACATTGGCTGATATCGTAGCCTTTTTTGAGCAATATGCAGAAAAAACAAATCAAATTGGATTAAGCTATGTTTATCAGGATGATTTAAAATGAAAAATATTTTATTATTGATCGCTGTATTGAGTGTTTCTGCCTGTGGTCGTGGTGAACCCGAAGAAATCTCAATCAAAAAGGTAGAGCGCGAACCGCATGTAATGCGCAGTGGTACGAATGCGTATGACAGTTGCCCACCACTTCATGCCGAACAGGGGCGCTGTTAATGGAATTCTTATTGATTGCCAAAGATGGCGACGATGCCGAGGCGTTGGAGCGGCGTTTGAAAGCGCGCGAGGCGCATATTGCCTATAGTGATGAGGCCGTGAAGCGCGGTGAGCAATTGGTCGCGGCGGCTTTGTTGGATGATAAGGGCGATATGCGCGGCTCGGCCGTCGTGGTTGATTTTGAAAATATTGAAGCATTAAAGAAATGGTTGGAAGTGGAACCGTATATGACAGGGAATGTCTGGAAAGATTTAGACATTATTCCGTGTCGTGTCGGGCCAAGTTTTGATCATATAAAAATGAGAAGTGCGTAAAAGATGAGCGATACAAATTTTGATGTTGTGGTAATTGGCGGTGGTCCCGGTGGTTATGTGGCGGCGATCCGTGCGGCGCAGCTGGGGATGAAGGCGTGCGTGGTCGAAGCGAACCATTTGGGCGGTATTTGTTTGAATTGGGGCTGTATTCCGACCAAGGCGTTGCTGCGCTCGAGTGAAATTCATCATTTGCTCAATCATGCATCCGATTTTGGATTCCAAATCAAGGAGTTCTCGTTTGATCTTAAGAAAGTGGTTGAACGTTCCAGAGGTGTGGCAAAACAGCTATCGGGCGGTATTGGGCACCTGCTCAAGAAGAATAAAGTGCAGGTTTTTGACGGTTTTGGAAAGCTTGAGGGAAAAGGCAAAGTTTCTGTCACCAAAGACAAAAAGAAAGTTGCCGATTTAACCAGCAAGCATATTATTATTGCCACGGGCGCGCGGGCACGAGTGTTACCTGGTTTAGAACCTGATGGAAAATTAATCTGGACGTATCGCGAGGCGATGGTGCCAACCGAAATGCCGAAATCGGTCTTGGTGGTTGGCTCCGGCGCGATTGGAATCGAATTCGCGAGTTTCTATCGCAATATGGGTGCGGAGGTCACTGTGGTTGAAGTGATGGATCGTGTGCTGCCCGTCGAAGATGCGGAAATTTCGGCTTTCGCGCAGAAGTCTTTTGAAAAGCAAGGCATGAAAATCCTGACAGGCGCGAAAACCACGAAGCTCGAAAAAGGCAAAGACAATGTTACCGTGCATGTTGATGTCAAAGGCAAGGCCGAAAAAATTACCGTTGATCGCGTGATTATGGCGGTCGGTATTGTCGCGAATACCGAAGAGATTGGTCTTGAGAATGTGAAAGGCGTGAAGCTTGATCGCGGGCATATTGTGACGGATGGATACATGAAAACCGGCGAGCCGGGTGTTTATGCGATTGGTGATGTGTGTGGCGCGCCGTGGCTCGCGCATAAGGCCTCGCATGAAGGCGTGATTTGTGTTGAAAAGATCGCCGGGCAAAAAGACGTTCATCCGATTGAGAAAACCAATATTCCGGGTTGTACTTATTGTATGCCGCAAGTGGCCAGTGTTGGCCTGACCGAAGCGGCTGCAAAAGAAGCAGGGCATAAAATTAAAGTTGGACGCTTTCCGTTTATGGGGAATGGGAAAGCGATTGCACTTGGTGAACCTGAAGGCATGGTCAAAACCATTTTTGATGAAAAGACCGGTGAGTTATTGGGCGCGCATATGGTCGGCGCGGAAGTCACCGAAATGATCCAAGGCTATGTGATTGGGAAAACTGCCGAGCTGACCGAAGCGGAATTTATGCATACGATTTTCCCGCATCCGACATTGTCCGAAATGATGCATGAGAGCGTGCTTGATGCGTATGGTAAAGTGATACATTTTTAATTGACATAATTTTATTTATTTTGTAAATAACCACAATGTCTGTTCATCCAAATGTGTTGCTATTTCAAGAGAGGGTTAGTCAAAGCGAAGGTTTGTGTGTTGGCTTACGATTACGTGGCTTATGGTCCTTAAATGTCAAATTTCACCTGAGAAATAGTGATATGCTCAAAAAAGGGCTGATTGAAGAGCACGAAATATATTTGGCCAATATTAAAGCCACTGTTCCGAAAACGCGGTTGATTGGGGGAGGAAAGGCTTTAGATTGGCTGCATTCAGTAGCTGATGAATTAGGAGTACCCATTGCTTTATTTGCCTCCCCAATTTCCAATAAAGGATTGAATGCGGAGCAACTAACAAAGATGTATCGTCGTAGGGGCTATGAAAGAGTAAATGAACGTGGCTTGATGAAACGACAGCCTGTGGTATAAAAATCTATGACCTATAACACCGAACTATTAGACCGCGCGAAGCGGCATCCGGAAAAGCAAAAGCGGCCTGATCGTCCGATGGGCAAAAAGCCGTCTTGGATCCGTGTGAAAGCCGGGCAAGGGAAGACGTATAAAGAGACACTTGATACCGTGAAGGGCCTCAAGCTTACCACCGTGTGTGAAGAAGCAGGTTGCCCGAATATTGGTGAATGTTGGGATAAAAAACATGCAACCTTTATGATTATGGGTGAAGTTTGTACCCGGGCTTGTTCGTTTTGTAATGTCGCAACGGGGAAGCCGGATGACCTTGATAAGTTTGAACCGCTCCGTGTTGGTGTGGCGGTTGAGAAAATGGGATTGAACCATGTGGTGGTGACCTCGGTGGATCGCGATGACCTCGACGATAGTGGCGCCGATCATTTCGTGAAAACGATTGAAGCCATCCGTTTTAAAGCGCCGAACACCACGATTGAAATCCTACCCGGTGATTTTCGCGGAAAAGAAGTGGATATTGATGCGGTCGCGCAAGCGAAACCGGATGTGTTTAACCACAATTTGGAAACAGTGCCGCGCTTGTATCCCACCATTCGTCCAGGGGCGCGTTATTTCCGTTCTTTACGTTTGTTACAGCGCGTAAAAGAAATTGACCCGAGCATCTTTACCAAATCCGGCATGATGGTGGGGTTAGGTGAAACGAAAGAAGAGGTTGCGCAAGTGATGGATGATATGCGTGCCGCGGATATTGATTTCATTACCATTGGTCAGTATTTACAGCCGACACCAAAACACGCGCCCGTCGAGCATTTCTGGACACCGGAAGAATTTGAAGGACTGGAGAAAATGGCGCGCGCCAAAGGCTTTTTGATGGCTTCTTGTACGCCCCTGACACGTTCCAGCTATCACGCAGGGGAAGATTTCGCCAAGCTCCGCCAAGCACGGGAAGAAAAATTAGCCAAAGTGGCGGAGTAAATGCTCTCACATTTTGAACAAAAGAAACTGCCCTATACGCGTGCGCAGATGTTTGATCTGGTTGCGGCGGTCGATAAATATAAAGAATTCGCGCCATGGTGCGTTGCCAGCCGTATCAATAAATGGGAAGGTGATGATGTGTTCTTCGCTGATTTGGTTGTGGGATATAAGGTTTTCCGGGAGAAGTTCTCTTCGAAAGTGATCTTGGATCGCCCGAATGAAATTTCGATTGAATATCAGCAAGGGCCGCTCAAAAATTTAACCAATCACTGGATTTTCAAAGACGATGAAGACGGGGGCTGTATTATCGATTTCTCTGTTGAGTTTGAATTCAGCAATCCGGCGTTACAGGCCTTAGCCAATCTCTTTTTTACCGAAGTCGTGAAGCGGATGATCGCGGCGTTTGAAAAACGTGCCGAGGAGATTTACGGCGTGCCTAGTCAAGCGACTCCAGAAGCATCGTAAAGGCCTTATCACGCGTTTGCTCGCGGATAGAGGCGCGATCACCATCAAAATGTCTTTGCACTACGATTGTTTCAGCCTCTTTTTTGGCAAGGCCAATATAAACAAGGCCGACAGGCTTCTCATCACTGCCGCCAGTAGGACCAGCAATGCCAGTAACGGATATAGCAATCGTCGCTTTGGAATGTTGGAGCGCACCATTGGCCATCTCGATAGCGGTTTGTTCGCTCACCGCGCCAAATTGCTCAAGTGTCTCGGATTGAACACCAAGGTGATCCATCTTGGCGTCGTTAGAATAAGTGACGAACCCACGGTCGAAAATAGCAGAGGAGCCGGAGAGGTCGGTTATCGCTGCGGCGATCATGCCGCCCGTACAAGACTCAGCCGTGACCAAAATACTACCCCTGCATTGGAGCTTTTCAAAAACCTCTTTAGCCAATGCCGACATAGCGTAATCCTATCAACACAAACGCAGCCATGATACCGGCAATAACATCATCAATCATCACTCCCATCGGCCCTTTAAAATGTTTATCAAAGTAATTAATCGGCCAAGGTTTAATCACATCAAAAAAACGAAACAGGAGAAAGGCCAAGCCAATCGAAAGGGGTGTTAAAAGCGCGGGGATCATCGCGATCCAAATACCGACGGCTTCATCAACGACAATAAGACTTGAATCTTTTTCATTCACCATGCCTTCAAAATGTTTGGAGGCCCAAAGTCCGAGTGGGAAAAAGAGTGCGACAGCCAAAAGAAGCCCTGGTATGCCTAACCCCATCAGTAAAAAGATACCAAATGGAAGCGCGGCAATAGTGCCCCAAGTGCCAGGGGCGGGGCGCAATAAACCCGTACCGCCGAAGGTTGCCACCCATGTGGCCGGATGACGAAAATGCAACTTTGATAGTTTTTCAGGCGGGGCGATAAAGTTCATAATTATTTCTGTTCTGGGAGTGTAAGTGTGGCGAGTGCTTGGCAGGCAATGCCTTCACCACGACCCGTAAAGCCGAGCTTCTCAGTTGTTGTCGCTTTGATGGCAATACGGGTCTTGTTGATGTCGAGAATTTCGGCAATGCGCGTTTGCATGGCGTCGCGATAGGGGCCAAGTTTCGGTTCTTCGCAGATAATAGTGATGTCGATAAAGCGGATATCACCGCCTTTATCCAAAAGCATCTTGTGAGCGTGTTTTAGAAGGTCAGCGCTATCGGCATCTTTCCATTGATCATCCGTGTCAGGGAAGTGATGGCCGAGATCGCCTTCATTCATCCCACCAAAAATAGCATCCGTGACTGCGTGCAAAACCACATCGGCATCGGAATGTCCGGCGAGGGCGCGATCATATTTCACGTTGATGCCTCCTAACTTGAGTGGGCGGTCATCTGTCTTTTCGCAAAACGCATGAACGTCATAACCGCTTGCTGTTCTTATGTCATTATCAGCCATCATCATCGCTTTTACCATATCAAAATCCGCTTGCGTTGTAATCTTGATATTCGGGGCGGCGGCTTCCAAGAGGGCGACGTCGTGACCAAGTTCGCGCACAATGCTTGCATCATCGGTAAAATCATCGCGGTCCTTGAATTGCTCATGTGCTTCAGTGATGAGTTCAAGTTTAAACCCCTGTGGTGTTTGAACGGCGTGAATGTCATCGCGGTTAAGGCTATCCCCAGACTTCTTCACAAGGCTATCCCCAATGGGTGCAACGAGGGTCGCTGCGTCATGTTCGACCGTTTGAACGGCCAAATTATGCACATCGATATCCGATATAAGGGGTCTGGCGGCGTCATGAATGAGAATATAGGGATTGTTTTTTACTTTAAGAAAATTATTTAATCCATTGTAAATACTATTTTTTCTTGAGTTTGATCCGATGATGATTTCGAAATCAGGGTGCTTTTTTAAAGCTTCTTTGGCTAGCTCTTCGTGATCAGGGTGAACCAGGACGCCAATCGCCTTAATCCACGGAAAAATAAGGAATTTTTCAAGCGTGTGCTCCAAAACAGTTTTCCTGCCAATTTTGCGGTATTGCTTGGGTGTATCGCCTTTGAGACGTTCCCCTGTACCAGCGGCAGCGATAAGCAGAGAAAAGTGGAGCTTTTCGTCTGTGAGTATTGTACTGGCTTGTTTTTCGCTGTTTTTTGTCATATTATTTGCGCCGTAATGGCATTTGCCTCATTCGTTGCCAATTAACAGGATTTATAATGCTTTGAACAGTATAATTTCAGTTAAAAATGGTGGCGTTTCACGGTACTGTCATACGGATTAATTTTTGAAGGTCGAGAATGAATTCAAGAGTAGAAACATCACAGGCAGAGCGCGGCAATTTTTGGCGCGGCTTCTCAGATGCCTTTTTCGGTCCAAAAAGCCGGATAAGTGGCATTCGCCGTCGTTTTTATACCCGTTCTTGGCAAACCAGACTTTCCTATCTTTTGATTGCTGCGGCGATCTTGAGTGGTTTTGCGACTTATGCGGCACTGACAGAAACACCACCTTTTGGGGATGATCCGAATATTGTGATTTGGTTGCTCAATATTGATCTTATCTTGTTGCTGATGCTGGGTGTTTTGGTAGCGCGGCGTATTGTTTCGATCTGGAGTGGGCGTCGCCGTAATTTGGCAGGGTCGAAGCTGCATGTTCGGTTGGTGGTGATCTTTAGTATTATGGCTGCCTTGCCGGCAATTATTATGGCGGTTTTCTCAGCGTTCTTCTTCCATTTCGGCGTACAAAGCTGGTTTAGTGACAGGGTGCGTACTGCTGTTTATGACTCGCAAGCGGTCGCGGAAGCTTATCTAGAAGAACACCAGCAGGTAATCAAGGCGGATATTTTGGCGATGGCGAATGATATTGATCGTCAGGCAGCGGTGATGATGGATGCGCAAGCAGCCTATGACCGTGTTTTGGATACGCAATCCTTGCTGCGTAATTTATCGGAGGCGTTGATCTTTAACGGGAATGATGAGATTTTAGCGCGTTCTGGTCTTACCTTTACGTTGACCTTTGAAAAAGTGCCAGAGTATTTATTAGATCGCGCGCGGGATGGCGAAGTTGTTATCTTGACGAGCGGCACCGATGATCGCGTTCGGGCGCTTGTGCAGCTGAATAGTGGCGTGAACAACTTTTTGTTTGTTGGCCGACAGGTTGACCAAACAGTGCTGTCTTATCTTGCTTCAGCCAAAAATGCGACGGAACGTTATAGTCTTTTGGAGCAGAATTTCTCCAGTCTTCAAATTACGGTGACGCTGATTTTTGTGGTCGTGGCGCTTCTTTTGATGATGGCGGCCATTTGGACGGGGATTGTGTTGGCGCGGCAATTGGTCAGTCCAATTAGTACGTTAATTTCAGTGTCTGACCGTGTGCGGGCAGGGGACTTGGAAGCGCGCGTTCCCAAGCGTGAGCAAATTGAAGAATTTGATTATCTGGCGGATTCCTTTAATCGTATGACCAGTCAGCTTCAACAGCAACAAGGCGAGCTCATTACGACCAACCGCCAATTGGATGAACGCCGGAGATTGACGGAGGCAGTATTGGCCGGCGTGCCTTCGGGTGTTATTGGGATTGCGCCTGATAATAAAATGACATTCGTGAACAATATGGCCGTGGGAATGTTTGCCGAAAGTAAGGATGATTTGATCGGCAAAGAGATTGAATCTGTTTTCCCAGATTTGAGTGAGGTGATTCAAAAAGCTTACGAGAAACCCGATAAAATTGCGCAGCAAGAGATTTCATTCAAGGGCGATGAAGGGCAACAGCGTATTTTGAATGTTCG
>JBCDCD010000025.1:0-11318 GCA_039182445.1 Pseudomonadota bacterium
CGCCGTGAGCATGGTTTGCTTGACAAATCCGGGCAAGATGCGTAAAACACACCAAATCCCGCGTTAAGCGGGATATTTATTCAGAATTTATATAAAAAAGGTCGTTAAAAATGGCAAATCATAAGTCCGCTCTGAAGCGTATTCGTCGTAACAGCCGTCGTGCTGATATTAACGGCGCGCGTCGCAGCCGTATTCGTACTTTCATTAAGAAAGTTGAAATGGCGCTTGCAGAAGGAAACGCGAAAGAAGCAGATGCAGCATTGAAAAATGCGCAGCCTGAAATTCAACGTGGTGTAGCAAAAGGCATCATGCACAAAAATACTGCCGCAAGGAAATTATCGCGTCTTTCTTCCCGTATTAAGGCGATCAAGAGCTAAAAAAATTGAAACAATATTTTAAAAAAGGCACGATGAATTTCGTGCCTTTTTTGTTTGTGTTTGAAAAAATTGAGTGCTTTCAAAAGCCTTGCCTGTCAAGCTTTTTATTCAAAACACGAGTCAAGAAAAAAATAAAAATCTTTTTTTATTTTTGGTGATTTTTTTCGTTGCTCTTCAAAAAAAATCTGTCTATGGTCACAAACATTGTTCACAACATTACTTGAAAAAGTAGAGCAATATTTGGGGGGAAATATCCCGCTGCAATGATCAAAAATTTTTTGATCTATTGCAAAAAGACTTACAATTAAATCACCTAGAGCGTTCGTTCTTAAAATTTAATTTTGTAGTCGTTTGAAAATTTAGTTTTGTTGTTTGATTTAACAAGGTGTGCAAGATGTGTTTTGCGCAAGTAAGACTTTTGTACCTTGTGAAAATTGATAACAGTTACAATAAACATACAACTGTGGAGAAAGTACTAACATGTCAAAAAGTGAAGCGGGTCTATCGGGGAATGCAGCAACAATCGATAAAGATTACAGCGCAGAAACGCTCAAACCAAGTAAAGAAATTACAGCCATCTGGAAACAGGTTCACAAGGCAATGCGCGGTGAATTTGGCGAAGCGGTTTTCCGCAGTTGGTTAAAACCTTTGACATTACAAGCTTATTATCACGGTACATTAGAAGTCTCCGTCCCAACACGTTTCATGAAAGACTGGATTCAGACACACTATGCTAAGCGTATCTTGGAAATGGCGACAGAAAAAGAGCTAGAGATCAAACGCCTTGAAATTGTTGTTGTCCAAAGCGCGATGCCATTGGATGAAGGCGAAACAGAAAAGCCGAAAAAGGCGAATGAAAATAAAGCCTCTACGATTGATCAATTTGAAATTGCCTCTCCCCTTGATCAACGTTTTACATTTGATAGTTTTGTTGTTGGGAAACCAAATGCTCTAGCACACGCAGCAGCGCGCCGCGTTGTCGAAAGTGCGAGCGTTCCTTTTAACCCTCTCTTTATTTATGGTGGTGTTGGTCTCGGAAAAACACACTTGATGCATTCTATTGCGTGGATGATTGGTGATCAGTCTCCAGAAAAACAAGTGATGTACCTATCGGCTGAAAAATTTATGTATCAGTTCGTGAAAGCACTTCGTAATAACGAAACAATGGCGTTCAAGGAATTTTTCCGCTCTGTCGATGTGTTGATGATTGACGACATTCAGTTCATTGCCGGTAAAGAGTCAACACAAGAAGAATTCTTCCATACGTTTAATGCGTTGGTTGATCAGAATAAACAGATCATTATCTCTGCAGATAAAGCACCAAGTGATCTAACGGGTATTGAAGAGCGTCTTCGTTCTCGTCTTGCTTGGGGGCTTGTTGCTGATATTCAGCCGAGTACCTATGATTTGCGTTTAGGCATTGTTCAGGCTAAACGTGACCAACTACAGGCAAATATTCCTGATTCCGTCCTTGAATTCTTGGCTTTGAAAGTCACATCGAACATCCGTGAGCTTGAAGGGGCGTTAAATCGCATCGTGGCGCACTCTGAAGTGGCACGCAATGAGATTACGCTGGAGTCTACGCAAGAGGTGCTTCAGGATCTACTACGCTCTCATGACCGCCGTATTACGATTGATGAAATTCAACGCAAAGTTGCCGAACATTACAATATTCGTCTGTCGGACATGCATTCAGCTCGCCGTGCGCGTCAGGTCGCGCGTCCGCGTCAGGTGGCTATGTACCTTGCGAAACAGCTGACAGCGCGCTCTTTGCCTGAGATTGGCCGTAAATTTGGTGGACGTGACCACACCACGGTGATGCACGCAGTGCGCAAGATTGAAGAATTGTCGAATGACGATGCATCTTTTGCGCAGGACATTGATGTTCTCAAACGCGCCCTAACAGGTTGATGCTATTAAAGTTTATCGCTCGATGAGGGCGATGTCTCCTAAAGAAAAAGCAGGTCATTATGGCCTGCTTTTTTTATGGTTGCGAAAATATGGGAAAACCTAGGTTTTCTGGATAAAAAATATTTGTGAAACCCGCTGGAATGCTATAGTTTTTCAGTATTAACCATCGATTCGAAACGGACCTTTAGACCTATGAAATTTAGTATTGAACGCGCTGCCCTTCTTCGCTCCCTTAACCACGTGCAAAGCGCCGTGGAAAAACGTAACACTATCCCAATTTTATCCAATGTGCTGATTAAAGCCGAGGATGGCAGCTTGACCATGTCGACGACGGATATGGACATGGAGATTACCGAAACCGTAGCGGCGCAGGTCTCGACACCAGGCGGCACGACAGCGCCAGCGGCGACTTTGTTCGATATTGTGAAGAAATTACCTGATGATGCGGATGTTGAGGTTGTCTTGGATGAGTCGGGCAATCAGATGACCGTAAAAGCGGGACGTTCGAACTTCAAGCTTTCTTGTTTGCCAACGAATGATTTCCCAGAATTGGGTAAGGGCGATATGGCCACAAGCTTCTCCATTCCGTCAAATGATCTCCGTGCGCTCATTGATCGCACACGTTTTGCGATGAGCACAGAAGAAACGCGTTACTATTTAAACGGTATTTATTTGCATGCGGCGGAAAAAGACGGTGTGAATGTTTTGCGTGCTGTGGCGACCGACGGTCACCGTTTGGCGCGTTTTGAAATGCCATTGCCGGATGGTGCGGCGGAAATGCCGGGCGTTATTTTGCCGCGTAAGGCAGTTGCCGAGTTGCGTAAGCTTGTCGAAGAAGCCGGTGATGCGATCCAGATTGACCTTTCTGAGAGCAAAGTACGCTTCAGCTTTGATCATATCATTCTGACCTCCAAGCTGATTGATGGCACATTCCCGGATTACCAGCGTGTGATCCCACAGGGCAATGACAAGGTGGTTGAAGTGAATCCAAAGGCCTTCTCATCGGCAATTGACCGTGTTTCAACGATCTCCGATGGAAAATCGCGTGCGGTGAAAATTACTTTTGAAGGCAAAACCATGACCTTATCGGCCAATTCACCGGAAGCGGGCAGCGCTACGGAAGATTTGGAAGTGAATGGCAATGACAATATGGAGATTGGCTTTAATGCGCGCTATCTCATGGACATTACCTCGCAGATTGAAGGTGATGGCTGTCGTTTGACATTGGCGGATGCGGCGAGCCCAACCATCATCGAAGATGTAGGTGATACGTCTTCGCTTTATGTTTTGATGCCTCTCCGCGTGTAACGTATTTTAAGCGCGTGTGTCTTTTCTAAAAAAATTATCGCTACAGAATTTTCGTTGTTACGACAATGCGCTTTTGGAAGGATTGCCTTCCGGGCTGATTGTTTTACAAGGCGTGAATGGCGCAGGTAAGACGAATATATTAGAAGCGGTTTCCTTGCTAACGGCTGGTCGTGGATTGCGTAGTGCGAAAGCAACTGATATTCAGCGCAATCAATCACAAAACCCATGGGTGATTTCTGCTATTGTTGAAACAGAAGGCGGGGATATTCCTCTCGGCACCGGGTTGAATCCTGAGAATAATCGCCGTCAAATTCGTATCAATGGCGTCACCGCCAAAAGTCAGGCGGCTTTGTCGGATTATCTTGCCGTACTGTGGCTCACGCCGCAGATGGATCGTTTGTTTTTAGAAGGCTCAAGTGGTCGCCGCCGTTTTCTTGATCGCATGATTTTTGCGTTTGATTCGTCTCATTCAGGGCGCGTGACGCGTTATGAGAATGCGATGCGGCAACGCTCCAAATTATTACAAGAAGATCAACAACAAGAAAGCTGGCTCGATAGTCTGGAAGCGCAAATGGCCGAGACGGCCTTGGCGATTACGGCGGCACGTGTTGATTTTTTGGAAAAACTCAATGCATCTTTTATTGATGATGCCAATGTGACCGCTTACTTCCCAAAAGCATCGATTGCTTTGACGGGTACGTTAGAAAATGATTTACATCATAAACCGGCACTAGAGGTCGAAGAGAGTTTTAAAAACACTTTAAAACAAGTTCGGCCGCATGATGCGCGGGTCGGTGGTGCGAAAGAAGGGCCGCATAAAACCGATTTAGGTGTTACCTATTTAACCAAAGAGATGCCCGCGGCGCATTGCTCAACGGGGGAGCAAAAAGCGTTGCTCATTAGTATCGTGCTGGCGCATTCGCAATTGATGCGCGTTGATACGGGCATGCCGCCGGTATTGCTCTTAGATGAAATTGCCGCGCATTTGGATGAGGCGCGCCGTGCGGCCTTATTCGAACAATTACAAGGGCTAGGCGGGCAGGTTTGGATGACGGGTACCGACCCTGTTTTGTTCGATTCTATCGCCCAAAAAGCGCAATTTTTCACGATTGATTCCGCGCAAATTCTTCCGAGAAAATTAGCAGCATAATTTAATTGACATAACTAAAAAATTACCTATATTCTCGGGCATGACTAAATGGACAATATCAGGCATCGGTAAAAGGGTTAAGGGTTTGGCTTCAGAAGCGTTGGGTACGGCATCTGGCGCTGCAGGTCGTGTCACGGATAGTGTAGCAGATACAGCTAGTGAACTTGCTTCTGGTGCTTCAAATACTGTCAATAAAGTGACGGGAAGCGTAAAAAATACAATCTTTGATGGTTTCTATACGGCGGATGAATTGGTTCAGAATGCACGTAACAGTCTGGCAGACAAAATCCAACATAGAGGTGAGCAAGCAGGTGAAATCGCAGGAATTGGTGCGGAATGTGTAACATTAGTTTCTACAGGGGGTATTGCTTATTTATTTTTTGCAGGATTACCCTATGAGTTAGCAAAAGGAACGGTAACCGGTATATCGGGTTTTACCTCTCAAATTGTTCGTGGTGGTCGTCCTCAATTTTTGGGTATTCATTTACACGATCCTAACTTGTTTGACTCATTCTTTGGTGAAGAAAAGGATGTTTTTGCAATGTTTTATAAGCCTGATCATAAGGATGCCGATAAGAATGGCATCGCAAAATTATCAGAGGTGGAACTCTTTTGGTTAAATCGCGAGAACCCTTCTGTATATGCCAGTGCTTTTTATGCTGTTAAAGAAGTAAAAGAGCAACACGGACTACCTTTAAAAAGTACGGCTGTTCATCGAAATTTGATTGCTGACAATATGGCAAGAAAAAGACTCTAAAACTTTATACAAATATCTTCATAACTCATTGATTTTTATACCGTTTTTTTGTGAAAAAAACGGGTTTTTTCCTGTTTTTTGGTAGGGCGCAATGCTATAACTAAATCACCCTGAAAAAGCGCAGAAACCTTAGTGAACGCGACGATTTTTCACCTTAATAACGGATATAAAAAATGAGTAAAGCGGCCTCGAAAATGACCGAAAAAGAAGCAGAGAATCAACAGCCTGAAAATAGTGAATATGGCGCGGATTCGATTAAGGTTTTACGAGGCCTCGAAGCCGTTCGTAAACGTCCCGGTATGTATATCGGCGATACGGATGATGGGACTGGTTTGCATCATATGGTGTACGAGGTCGTGGATAACGCGATTGATGAATCCTTGGCAGGGCATTGTGACCGCGTTGATGTGATTTTAAATGCAGATGGGTCGGCAACGATTAAAGATAATGGCCGCGGTATTCCAGTCGAAGAACACTCAGAAGAAAAAGTTTCGGCAGCTCAGGTTATTATGACGCAGCTTCACGCCGGTGGTAAGTTTGATCAGAACTCGTATAAAGTGTCTGGCGGTTTGCACGGTGTGGGTGTGTCGGTGGTGAACGCGCTGTCCGAACATTTGGATCTTACTATTCGTCGTGATGGTAAAGAATGGACGATGCGTTTTACCCATGGGGAAGCGGGCGAAGATTTAAAACCGGTGCGCGATTTAGAAAAAGATGAGCGCAACGGAACAGCGGTGACGTTCTTGCCATCATCGGAAACATTTACCAAAACAGAATTTGATTTTGAAACGCTAGAAGATCGTTTGCGTGAGCTTGCCTTCTTGAATTCTGGTGTGAATATTTATCTCACCGATAATCGCGGTAAAGAGTCAAAAGAAGTGCATTTGCACTATGAGGGCGGGATACAAAGCTTCGTCGAATGGCTCGATCGTTCGAAAAAACCGCTGACGAAAGATATTGTTTCTATTCAGGCCGAGGATCAAGAAAACGGCATTACTGTTGAAGCGGCGATGGAATGGACGGATGCCTATCACGAAACAATGTTGTGTTTCACCAATAATATTCCACAGCGCGATGGTGGTACACACTTGCAAGGGTTTCGTTCAGCACTAACGCGTGTGATTTCAAAATATGCTGATGAAAAAGGCATTTTGAAAAAAGAAAAAGTCAAACTCACTGGTGAAGATATGCGCGAGGGATTAACGTGCGTGCTGTCGGTGAAAGTCCCCGATCCGAAATTCTCATCACAGACAAAAGATAAGTTGGTCTCTTCTGAAGTTCGTCCTGTCGTTGAAAATGCGATTAGTGAATATTTCGGTACATGGCTCGAAGAAAATCCCGCCGACGGAAAAATCATTGTTGGTAAAATCGTTGAAGCGGCGACAGCGCGTGAAGCGGCGCGTAAAGCGCGTGATCTTACCCGTCGTAAAGGGGTCATGGACGTCTCCAATTTGCCAGGTAAGCTGGCCGATTGTCAGTCGCGTTCACCGGAAGATTCTGAACTTTTCATCGTTGAGGGAGACTCAGCGGGCGGTTCGGCGAAGCAAGCGCGAAGCCGTAAGACTCAAGCGATCCTGCCGTTGCGCGGTAAGATTTTGAATACGGAACGCGCGCGTTTCGATAAAATGCTCTCTTCGGAACAGGTTGGCACGTTGATTACGGCGCTGGGTACGGGGATTGGCTCTGAAGAATTTAATATTGAGAAAATTCGTTATCATAAAATTGTGATCATGACCGATGCGGACGTCGATGGATCGCACATTCGTACGTTGTTGCTGACTTTCTTCTTCCGTTACATGCCGGATGTGATTGAGCAAGGTTATCTCTATATTGCACAACCACCTCTTTATAAAGTGAAGCGTGGCAATAGTGGCGAGACCTACCTCAAAGATGACTTAGAAATGGAGCAATATCTTATTGATTCCGCTTTGGGTGATTTGAAGTTGCGTCAAGCCGATGGCGCGGAACGCGCAGGCAATGATCTGCGTAACTTGTTGGAAAACTTAAAAGAGCTCCGCCCACGTTTGGAATCATTGTCTCGCAAAGTCGGGAACAGCGATTTGGTTGAACAAGCGGCGATTTTGGGGGCCTTTGCCAATCGTGTGCTGGAAGATGAAAAGATTGGCGCGCAAGCGGCGGAAGCGATTGCGGGGCGGATGAATGCGCTCGCTCGTCCGAACGAAGATACATGGAAAGGCGAATTCACCCCTGTCGGTGGCTATGTTTTAACGCGTGTTGTGCGCGGTGTGACGGAACAGGCACGTGTGAGTATTGACCAGATCAATTCACCAGATGCCAAGGCACTCAACAGCGAGCGTAAAATGCTTGAAGAGAATTTCTTTGATCCGGCCGATATTATTGTGAATGACAAGTCTATTGCTCGCGTGAATGGTCCACTTGGTTTTTATCAAAGCGTGATGGAGCTCGGCAAAAAAGGCCTGCAGATGCAACGCTATAAGGGTCTCGGTGAAATGAATCCGGAACAGCTCTGGGAAACCACATTGGATCCTGAGGCGCGTATCTTGTTACAAGTCACCGTCAAAGATGCCGAAAAAGCGTCTGAATTGTTCTCAACGCTGATGGGTGATGTTGTGGAGCCCCGCCGTGAGTTTATTCAGGATAATGCGCTTAAGGCTGAGGTTGATGTTTAATGGCAACCAATGCCGAAATCATCGATATTTGGAAAAAAGTAGTAGAAGTACAAAAACACTTTAATGATATATGTATACGCTTAAGAGCGATTGCTATAACAGTAATCACCGCTTTTATAGCTGCACTTAGTTACGCGTTTTTAAATATACAATTTATTGATGAGTTTATAATTCTAACTATTCCTGTTTTTATAGCATGGATGGCGTTCTATATTATGGATCTCTTTTGGTATCATAAATTACTTTATGGCGCTGTCATGCACGGTATTGAAAATATTGAAGAGAAGCATAAAGAAGCATTGCCAGAAATATGTTTAGCAACTTCGATCAGAGATGAGGCCTATAATTCAATCCTCAAAAGTAAAGCATCTTTTAAGCTTCACCTGTTTTACTTTTTAGGATTTTTTATTATATTGCTTCCTTGGCTTTGGACTCTTTAAAATTGTTTTCATGACTTCTTTAACGACTAAATTATCAGAAATTGTTGGTGCGGTGTTTGAAGCGCAGGACTTGCCCAAGGAATTGGGCGAGGTACGCATCTCCGATCGTCCTGATTTGGCGCAGTTTCAGTGTAATGGCGCGATGGTGGCGGCGAAGATTGCCAAAACCAATCCGCGAGAGATTGCGCAGAAGATTGTGGATGCGTTGCAAGAGAATGAGGTTTTTTCGAAAATTGATATTGCAGGGCCGGGATTTATTAATCTTAATTTGACGGATGATTATTTGGCCAATCATTTAAAAGACAACGAAAAAGATTTTGGCCTTCAGCCTATTCAGGAAAAAAGCCTAACCGTTTTGGACTATGGCGGACCGAACATTGCCAAGGCGATGCATGTGGGTCACTTGCGCGCAGCGATTATTGGCGATGCGTTGCGCCGTATCATGAATTTTTACGGCTATGAAACGCTCGGTGATGTGCATATGGGTGATTGGGGAACGCATTTGGGCATGCTCATTGGCGATTATCTCCGTGAAGGCGAAGAAAATCTCGTTCTTGAAACCGATTTAACCGATAAAGACCAAGTGCAAGCGCTGATGGATGATATGGCGGTGCGCTATCCCAAGGCTTCCGGCGCAGCAAAAGAAGATGAAGCGCTGATGCAGGAAGCACGGGACATTACACTCAAGCTACAGAATAAAGAAGAGCCGTACTATGGGATCTGGCAGAAAATTCGTGAGATTTCCGTTGAGGGGATGAAGCGAACATACGGTAAGCTCGGCGTTGAATTTGATTTGTGGAAGGGTGAAGCCGACGTGCATGATTATATCGCGCCGATGGTCGATGATCTTAAACAAAAAGGGCATGCGATAGAGGATGATGGCGCGATTATTGTTCCGATTGCCGCAAATGACGACAATAAAAAAATCCCGCCAATGATTTTGTATAAACGTGATGGCGCAGTGATGTATGGAACAACCGATTGCGCGACGATTGTTGAGCGCATGAAGCTTTATGATCCAACACGCATTGTTTATATTGTCGATCAACGTCAATCACTTCATTTTGAACAAGTTTTCCGCACGGTGCGCAAAGCCGATATAGTACCCGAGCCCGTCGAGTTAACTCATGCTGGGTTTGGCACGATGAACGGCAAAGATGGCAAGCCGTTTAAAACTCGTGAAGGCGGTGTGATGCGCCTTGAAGATTTAATCGAAATGGCGCGCGAAAAAGCCGTGAAACGTTTAACTGAAGCGGATTTAGCCAAAGATGTGAGTGAAGATGAATTCGCCGAAATCGCGCATAAAGTTGCTATTGCCGCGATTAAATTTGCGGATCTTCAAAACCCTCGTCAGGCCGATTACATTTTTGATCTTGATCGCCTAACCTCTTTTGAAGGAAAAACAGGACCGTATCTTTTGTATCAGGCGGTC
Source organism: Pseudomonadota bacterium (assembly GCA_039182445.1). GTDB lineage: Bacteria > Pseudomonadota > Alphaproteobacteria > Micavibrionales > Micavibrionaceae. The sequence goes on from JBCDCD010000025.1 coordinate 10,027, forward strand.
CGTATTAAATCACTTCTCCGTAAAGCCAAGGAGAAGAATTTTGAATCAGGAGCGTTAAACATTGATGAGAGCGATCGTTCTTTGGCGTTATTGTTGACAGAATTTTCTGACGCCATTGATTTAAGCTTGCGTCATTATGCGCCGCATCATCTGTGTGATTATTTGTTCCGTTTGGCACAATCGTATAGTTCTTTTTATGCGGCCTGTCACATTATGTCGGAAGAAAATGAAGAGCTACGCGCAAGTCGCCTGAGGATTTCTGAAATTACGGTGTCTATTTTAGAAAAAGGGCTCGAGATTCTCGGTATTAACACGCCGGAAAGAATGTAGCTTAAGCGGCCGCTTTTTTCTTTGGCTTCCGTCCACGTTTTTGTGGCCGAACAGTGCGGCCAATCTCTTTTTCAACCATATCAAGGAAGAGTGAATTCCCGCGCGGACGGCCCGTTTGAAGATGAGTCTGAATTTTCTTCAATTCTTCTGGGTCCATGAGCCTATTGAGGAAGCTCTCCCAGTTTTGATCCAAATGAAACATATTGAATGGTTTAATTGGGCTGTTTTCAATCGTCTTAATCCGAAATTTAGCGCTGCTCCATAGGTAGTTTTGCGGTTTTTCCGTGATCTGTGCGGTTACAGGAAGTGTCTCAATAAAACGTGCAGCGCGTAAAACAAATTGATCATCCATCGCGTAAGAAAAGAAACGATTTTGGAAGAGGTGGCCTGTCCAATCTTTCTTTTGATTGATATAGCGTGTGTATTGTCGGTTTGTTTCCCCGATACAGCGCGATAGATCATCTTTTTCTTTTGGTGTGATCAATAAATGAATTTGATTTGGCAGCAGACAAAAACTTAAAAGATCGAGATCAAAATCTTTAAGGCTTTTTTGTAAAATTTCCATGTAAGTAGAAAAATCGTCTTTTTCAAAAAAGATCGATTCACCGCGATTACCGCGCTGGGAGATGTGGTGAGGATGATTTTGAACAATAATGCGTGCCTGACGAGCCATTCATTAATTAGAATCTGATTTGCGAATCCTGTCAAGCAAGCTGTCCCTTTTTTATCGCACCATGAGGATATGATAAAAATAATTCTCAGAATCCGCTGTAGAAGCGAGACAGCCGGTGGCTCGTTCGGCCAAGATCGCCGAGTTGATTTCATCGGCGATATCGGTTGGCGTTGTGTCAAAACTGCCTGTAAATGCGCCAAATTCATAGTCAGAGTCGACAGGGATCGTAGCGGCGCCTAGGCGGAGCTCATTGTTTATTTGTGTGCAGAGATCATTGGGGATATCTGCC
>JBCDCD010000026.1:0-11265 GCA_039182445.1 Pseudomonadota bacterium
AGACGTTATTAAAACTTTTGCATTATTTTTTTTCATTTCTTTTTCCCAAAATAAAAATAATGACTTTCCGATGCCTCTATTTCTATATTCAGGTAAAATAAATATCATATCTAAATAAGGCAACTTACCCCAAAAATTGCTGAAGCGAATAAATCCCGTGAGTTCGTTTTCATGAGCTGAAACTAAATACTCATTATGGCCTATACATCTTTTAATCCAAGCCTCTTTGACATGAATATCATGGCATTTAAGCCAATTTAGATCATTTTCATTCGCATAGCGAAATTGGCGCATGACACTTAAGCCGCCATTGCGGTTTTCATCGCCTGACCAAGACCTGCGGGGCTTTCCGAAACTTCAAACCCAGCGGCACGCATCGCTTCCATCTTCGCTTCGGCCGTATCATCCCCGCCGGAAATAATCGCGCCCGCATGGCCCATACGTTTCCCTGGAGGCGCTGTAGCACCCGCAATAAACCCAGCAATTGGTTTCTTGGTTTTCAATCCTTTATAAAATTCCGCCGCGTCAATTTCGGCTGTACCGCCAATTTCACCAATCATCAAGATGCCTTCGGTTTCCGGATCATCCATGAACATCTCGATACAATCAATGAAGTTCGTGCCATTCACGGGGTCACCACCAATACCAATACAGGTTGATTGGCCAAGCCCCACCACGCCCGTTTGCGCAACGGCTTCGTAAGTCAACGTACCAGAACGCGAAACAATTCCGATTTTACCGCGTGTATGAATGTGACCTGGCATAATACCGATCTTACATTCATCCGGCGTGATAATTCCCGGACAGTTTGGACCGATCAAACGTGTTTTCGAATTCTGTAATTTCTTTTTAACACGCACCATATCCAGCACCGGAATGCCTTCGGTGATACAAATCGCGAGTTCTATCTGCGCATCAATCGCTTCTTCAATTGCTGCCGCCGCAAATTTTGGCGGTACATAAATAACCGTTGCATTCGCACCTGTTTTTTCTTTCGCATCCGCTACGGTATCAAACACAGGCAACCCTAAATGCTCCTGTCCACCCTTCTTCGGTGTCACACCACCAACCATTTGCGTGCCATATTCTATAGCTTGCTCACTATGGAAGGTGCCTTGGCTACCGGTAAACCCCTGACAAATAACTTTTGTTTCTTTATTGACGAGAACTGACATTTATTTTTCCTTTATTCTTATGCTGCTTTTTGGGCTTCTTCAGTGGCGGCGACAACTTTTTTCGCGGCGTCTTCTAGATCGTCAGCAGAGATAATGGGCAGGCCTGAATTTGCCATTAGTTCCTTACCCTTCTCTACATTCGTGCCTTCCAATCGCACCACCAACGGTACAGAAAGATCAACTTCTTTCGCCGCTGCGATTACGCCTTCTGCGATCACATCACATTTCATGATTCCACCAAAAATATTCACGAGTATGCCGCGCACATTCTCATCCGACAAAATAATTTTAAAGGCAGCCGTCACGCGCTCGGCCGTCGCACCGCCCCCAACATCCAAAAAGTTAGCTGGCTCACCGCCATAAAGTTTAATGATGTCCATTGTTGCCATCGCAAGACCAGCGCCATTGACCATACAACCAATATTGCCGTCCATGGAAACATAGGACAGGTCGCAATCTTTGGCTTCGCGTTCATTTTCATCTTCTTCAGATTCATCGCGCATCTCGGCAATTTCCGGCTGACGAAAAAGTGCGTTTTCATCAAAGTTCATTTTCGCATCGAGCGCCATCACTTCATTTTTATCCGTGACAATCATCGGATTGATCTCAACCGTTTCCGCATCCAATTCAACATAAGCTTTGTAAAGATTTTGAAAGAACGGAATCGCGCTCTCTTTTGCCGCGCCTTCTAATTCCAATTTATCCGCAAGATCCGCGGCTTGTGCATCACTCACACCTTTATCAATATCAACCGCTGAGCGATGAATTTTTTTCGGTGTTTTTTCCGCGACATCTTCGATATCCATGCCGCCTTCGGTTGAGACCATAAAGGTGACTTGCGATGTTTCACGATCCAGCACCACCGAACAATAATATTCTTTAGAAATATCGACGCCATCGGTGACATAAAGGCGTTGCACTTCTTTTCCTTCTTCACCTGTTTGTTTTGTTACCAAAACTTGATTCATCATCGCTTCAGCAGCTTCCTGAATCTCTTCAGGCGTTTTACAAAGACGCACACCGCCCTTGCCTTCCGGATTATTTTTGAAATGACCCGCGCCACGACCACCCGCATGAATTTGAGCCTTCACCACATAAAGCGGTCCTGGCAATTTTTCACCGGCTTTAATTGCTTCTTCAACGCTCATCGCCGCAATGCCATCCGGCACCGCAACACCATATTTTTTGAGAAGTTCTTTGGCTTGATATTCGTGAATATTCATAAATTTATCGTCCGATTTATTAATTTTTAACGCAAAAGAGTCGTACCATAGGGTATATACCCTTCCACGGTTGAATCGACTCCGATTCATGGGTTATTCGCGGTTTTTGGCCTCAAAAAGCTGATTTTCACAAAATCGTTAATAAAACCCTAAAAAATCGGCATAATTTTTATGTTAAGCCATTGATATTATTTGTTTTTTAACACTCTCGCTTTTTGCATTCAAATGTATGGATTTGATATAATTTAAGCATGAATATGAGGGTTACGCCAAATAATGCGATTGATGGTGCCACGCCTGTTGGTGGCGCTGTTGGAGATTGGCTGGCCAAACGACAAGACATGATCTTAAATGGCGACGAGATTGCTGAAAGCGCACAAGATAGATTTAATCGTCGAGAATTTGAAGCCAAAGCCGGATATAATAACGGTGCAGCATTAACAAATACTGCAGCCCTTGATGATCGCGATGATAGGTTAGCACGTGAACGCATAGCTGCGATTCAAGTTTCATCAGCTTCAAATGCAATAGCACGACAGTTTTCTGAAAATCTTAATCGTGGAATTAATAATACCATTTCAAATTTAAAGAAAGACTTGGTTGAAGCAAACCAAGTTGTTACTGAAGCAAAAGGTGGATTAGAGCAGGCCCAAGCAACGAGCGCTGATATCAATGCCAATCATGAAGCCGTTGTAAATGATTGGGAAGCAGCTATAGAGGCGGGAGATATGGAACTAGCCGATCGCCTAGCCGCTGGTGGAATGTATACATCAACGCGTATCGGTGTCGGTGAAGCGCAAGTAGACGCCGCACAGGAAACTTTGGAAACGGTTACTGAGGAACGTAATAAAGTTGCAACGGAGCTTAAAGAACTTGAAGATGTTCAAGCTTATATCGAGGACTCTGACTTACACGGACGTTTGGAGCGTGGAGAAATAACACCAAAAGAAGCCGAAGCAGAGTTAGTGGCTAACGGCATGCGACCTGAACTGCTAGAACAATTGAATGGGGAAGCGCCCGGTTCAGAATATGCGGCTAGCACACCTACTGATGGTGAATTTGAAAATCATAATGTCGTAACCAATGGACAGGGTATCCCCGAAGGAGCAACAGTACAAACAGCATACACTCCCGCCGCCGAGGGAATAAGCCCTGTAGAACCAGTGACGCCAGGAATGCCTCAGCCTACGGTTACGGCTCCAGGCAGTACCTTCGGTTAAAAACATTAAAAAATTAATATTTTATACACTTTTTGGGTTTCACACCTCGTAAGCTATTGATTTTATTAGTATAGCAATATGTAAATCTCTTGACTTTTGGCCTTTTTCGTATATACTTCGGGTATATGGAACAATTTGCATTACGTATTGGCGATGTGATAAAGAGCCCAGCCCAGATAGCTAGGGAGAGCTTCGAAGCATCCGTAAAAGCATCGAGAGAGTTCCACGAAAAACTTGTTCATTCTATGTGGGAGAAAATCTCAGATGACGTTCATGGCACAGCCATAGGGCGAATTCGTAAGCGCTTTCAAAAACGTAAAGAAAGTGGATTGGGGTTTTTATTCAAAGATTCTCCAGGGCTTTTTGGCTTGTTAATAGATGATGTAACGTCACAAGAGCCAATCATCGATTTAAAGCCTGTTGTTCAGCATTATTTTGGCGTCCCACATACCAACACAGCTTTTGAACCTGAGCAAAAAAGATTTTTTAATCGGATTGGTGATGTGTTCCAACGCGCCATTAACAATACGGTTCAACAATTTGAACGCGTAATGGCTCCGCTTGATGTTAAGTTTGAGGTCGCCGTTCGTGATGCTAAAAACGTAGTAAATCAAAGCTTTATTGGCCCATTAACACCGCCCGTGGCTGCCGCCTTTAATAATTTCCAAGCTGGTGGTATATCACAAAATGAATTTGAAGCGCGCGTCTTAGAAGCGAGCGGATTTGAAGCTGTCCCCAATGCCTCTAATCACTATCGCTTGGCTTCCGAAATTGTTGAAGAACTAAGCGCAACGTTTGGGCGTTTAGGTCAACCTGCCGCGCGTGGTTTCCTGTCACAGTATACTTATTGCCCAGACTGGGCTACGCCAGATGGAGGAAGTATCACACGAATACAGTACGAGACCCCCGAAGTACCTCAAGGAAGCATTCCGAACTTTAGGCCTTTTAACTAAGCGGCTTCTTTATCGATTTTTTCCATCGCTTCGGTGAGATCTTTTACGGCCTGAACAGAATTATCAAACATAGTTTGTTCATCATCATTGAGTTTAATCTCAATAACTTTTTCAACGCCGTCTTTACCAATCACAACCGGCACACCAATATAAAGACCGTTCACGCCATACTCGCCATTGAGCTTCGCCGCACACGGCAGCACACGTTTTTTGTCTTTGATATAGCTTTCTGCCATCGCGATCGCTGACGATGCCGGCGCGTAATAGGCCGAACCGTTTTTCAACAAAGCAACAATTTCACCACCGCCGTTACGGGTACGATCAACAATGGCATCAATATTCTTTTGTGAGCTCCACCCCATCTCGACACAATCCGGCAACGGAATACCGGCAATCGTAGAGTAGCGTGTCAACGGCACCATAGAATCGCCGTGACCACCGAGAACAAAAGCACTGACATCTTCAACAGAAACACCAAATTCATCGGCAAGAAAGTAACGAAAACGCGCCGAGTCTAAAACGCCCGCCATCCCGACAACTTTTTTCTCATCGAAACCGGTAACACGATGCATCACCTCAACCATCACATCCAGTGGGTTGGTAATAACAATGACAAACGCATTCGGTGCGTGTTTTTTAATTTGTTCCCCAACAGACTTAATAATGCCCGTGTTAATACCAATCAAATCATCGCGGCTCATGCCAGGCTTACGCGGCACCCCCGCAGTTACAATCACCACATCAGCACCTTCAATCACATCATAATCATTGCTGCCTTGGAAATCACAATCGAACCCTTCGACTGGTGCTGATTCAGCAAGGTCTAAACCCTTGCCTTGTGGAATTCCTTCGGCAATATCGACAAGAGCAACATCCCCTAATTCTTTTAACCCTGCCAAGTGCGCCAGCGTTCCACCAATCATGCCTGCGCCTACCAATGCAATTTTTGCCCGTGCCATCGTTTTCTCCTGTAATAATATTTTGATTTACTTTACGCCTTTAAGGACGAATTTCAATAGGCGTATCAACATCCACAAGTGGCCAAAGCTGGTCCATCTCATAATTACGCAGCGCGATACAGCCTTCGGTCCAATTTTGCGGAATTATTGGCCCGTTAACGTCATTATCGCTGACACCGTTCGGCAAACCGTGAATTACAATCGCATCACCTGGATCAACACCACGCGTCCGTGCTTTCGCCACATCAAATTCATTCGGGTAAGAAATACTTAAAGAGCGATAAAATTTGCTATTATAGTTTTTATAATTAATCGTGTAGTGCCCTTCAGGGGTGCGCAGGTCGCCACGATGTTGTTTATGGCCTATTGGGTTTTGCCCAAGGGAAATATCGAACGTCTTAATCACTTCACCATTATCAATCACATGCATTTTATTTTGTGACTTTTCGACCAACAACAAATCGGCCTTCGGCCCTGAACAGGCCGTAATAAATAAAACAGAAATGAAAAGATATGCGATTCGCATGACACTATTATAAGCCAATAAATTCCAATTGCCACTGCATCTCTTCCGGTGTCATCGGAAAATCAGTACCATCACGCGGGTAGATCAGTTCTTTGGAAGGAATTTGGGCCATTTCCTGTTGTAAACGCAGCGCAAAACGCATGGATAATCCTGCTTTCCAACAAACAGCACAAACAAGTTTTGGCTTCTTATAGGTAAACACACGGCGGATCACATCGATTTTGGCATTCACCATGAAAGACAATGCAATAATCACAAATTCATTATCTCGCATTGCCAGATGATCACCGATGACATCTTCCGTGAGTTTATTTTCAACATAAAGAACATGAACGCGCTGCTTAATTGTTTTTTCATCATCTTCTTTTTCATCTTCAATCACCATGCGCCGTTTGGTGACATCGGAAATCACTTCAATTGTCACTTCGTCATACTGCCCTTTTTCCATTAATAGCTTTCGAATATTAGCATCAACAAAACGCGCCAGTCGTACTGCTAGTTCCGGGGGTAAGCTGTGATTGGTCACCAAGGGCTCATGCCACTCAGGGAAATCTTTGGCGCGCTCAATAACTTCATGGAGTGCGTCATTATTAATCTCCGCGCCTTCATTGGTCAAAAGCAACTGACCTGCTTTTTTCTGCTCCTTTCTCACAACGGCCAATGAGAGAACCGCACTTAGCTTTTTTCTCTTGGCCACAGCTTCAGCCGCCCAAGGCGCCGGATGCGAAGCCAGAATATCGGCAAGATCTTTATCCTCAATGACTGTACAAAGGCGCAAAATCGGCTCTGACACTTCACGCTCAATGTCTTTGGCAAGTTGCATAGCCACACTTGGTGGTGCGTAGGCTTTATCTTTAAGCGTCGCCGTCAGCGCTTTTCGAATTTTCAAAACCTCATCTAAAGCGAGCGTTCCTAGCGCCTGCACGGTATAGGCGTATAGACGGCTTTGTTGATCGAGCGAGATATCGGGCAGCATTTTTACAAGTCGTTCTGCTAGCGCCATACGCACATCTTGAGACGAATCCGTCGAAAGTGACTTGTTGGCATGAAGCGGTGTCGAGGTATTGAGCGCAACAGCTTTACGCACTTTATCGCTTGGGTCTTTTTCAGCGAGATAAAAAAGAATCTCTTTATGGGTTTCGGTATTCTTTGCAAGTTTTAGACGTTGTTTATCCGTCCCTGTAGCAGCAATGACTTTTTCTTTTTCGTATAATTCGCCATCATCTTTTTTGAAACCGAGCAGAGAGAGAATATCCATTACGCGCTCACCCTCATATCGTGATATTTTGCACTTTGCATTTCCATGAGGCGACTTTTTGTACGGTCAAATTCAAAGGCATGATCACTTCCCGCATAAAGAAGATCAATATCCGTTTCCGCCGACAAGACAAGACGGCATTTTTCCTCATATATTGAGTCAATCAGATGAATAAATCGTTTGGCTTCGTTGCGCATGGCTTTCGTTATAATCGGTATATTCTCAATAAATATTGTATCATATTTTTGTGCAATCGCCCGGTAATCCTCGGCTCCTAGAGGCTTTTCGCAGAGGTCATAAAAGGTAAAGCGAGCAATATCCCCCGTGGCCATCACATTAATCGTGCGCGCTTTGACTTTTAACTTTTTAATCGATGGCTTATGCCCTTCTGTCAAAATTTCATATAACGCATCAAATTTCTTTTTGGTGTCATCATCGCGCGGGTAGAAATAATAAATCTCCTGATCAGGATCGGCGATCACACGATAATCCGACTGACTATCCAGATGTAAAACTGTCATTTCTTTTTTAATGTAGGGAATAAACGGAAGGAAGAGATCGCGTTGTAATCCACCTTCATACAACATGTCAGGCTTTCGATTACTGGTGGTGATAATAATGATGCCGCTATCCATAAGGCTTGTAAAAAGACGCTTCAAGATCATCGCGTCCGCCACATCATTCACCTGAAATTCATCAAAACAAAGAAGCTGTACTTCATTTTTTACATGATCCGCATAACGCATCAATAAATCATCTACTGCATCTCCACGATGTTGATGCATCCAATCATGGGTTTCGGTCATAAATTCGTGGAAATGAACACGGCGTTTTTTAAGGTTAGGAGATACGAAATCAAAAAACAAATCCATGATCATTGATTTTCCGCGCCCTACGCCGCCATAAATGTAGATACCCTTTGGTTTTTCTTTTTTGGAGAAGAGTGAAAATCTTTTCTGTGATTTAATCGCTTGGTTCAGATTTTGCAGCGCAAGCGCTACCTTTTCCTGCTCTTGATCAGGGTGAAAGTCCTGCGCACGAATATAATCCTGAAAATGTTCAAGAAACTTTTTCATTTCGTTTTTCTTCAAACATTTTAACGAGATAAATAGAGAGTTCATAAAGACCGAGTATTGGAACTGCTAAACCAACCTGCGAAATCACATCAGGTGGCGTAAGAAACGCTGCGACGGCAAAGGTGCCGATAATCGCATATTTACGTTTTTTCTTCAGACCTGCTGAGGTAACCAGCCCCGCCTTCCCCATCAAGGTTAACAGCACAGGAAGTTGAAAACACAAACCAAACGCAAAAATAAGCGTCATGATCAAATCGAGATACTCACTCACCCGTGCCTCCAGTTGGATAGGAAGCGCCGTTTCCGCGCCAGCACTTTGGAAGCTTAGGAAGAACGGCCAAGCCATCGGAATAATCCCGTAATAGACGACCGCACCTCCTGTGAAAAAGAGTAACGGTGTAGCGGCGAAGAACGGCAAGAAAGCATTTTTCTCGTCTTTATATAGCCCCGGCGCGATAAAGAGCCAAATTTGTGTCAGTAAGATTGGAAAGGTCAAAAAGATGCCGGCAAAAAAAGCGACTTTTAAATAAGTGAAGAAAGCTTCAGTAAGCCCCGTGTAAATAAGACGGTTGGTACTCCCCTCACCCATGGCATTGGCAAGCGGCTCGACCAAAAAACCGTAAAGCGATTCTACAAAAAGAAAACAAAGCACCGTACCAATCGCCATTGCGCCAAACACCCACATAAGGCGTTTGCGCAACTCAATAAGGTGACTGGTGACGGGTTGTTTGACTTCAGCCGTCATTACTCACCTCTTTTTTAGATGGTTCATCTTCTTCCTGTTCGGCTTTGACGTCTTTGTCATCACGTTGTTCAAAGTTCACACCCTTGCGGAGTTCGTCGATATCACCTGCCTGCAAGATTTCATCAAATTGTTGTGAGATGGCGAACTTAATATATTGGAAACGGCGCACAATACGCCCAAGACCATGCATGATACCGGGAATATCCTTCGGGCCGATGACGAATACCGCCACGGCAACAAGAATTAAGAGTTCGGCCCAGCCAAAATCGAGCACGGACTACTCGCTCTTTTCTTTGCTATCCTTTGAGGATGTATTGTCGTCTTCGCTAATACCTTTTTTGAAAGACTTAATGCCTTTGGCGATGTCTTCCATCACGCGCGGCAAACGACCCGCACCGAAGAGTAGAAAAACCAGTACAACAACAATTAAAATCTGCCAAATTCCAATACTCATTCTTCGCTCTCTTCCTCCGCAGCTTCTTGGTTCGCGCGGGATTGTATATCTTTATAGCTTTGCTCATCATACGCGTCTTGGTCTTGCTGTTCCAGAATTTCTTCCGCATCAACATCCGCATCATCGAATAAATCACCCGATTGTGGGATCGTATCAATCGCCGCACGGCGATCGAGCAACCCTGAGGCCTTTAATTCATCCAGTCCCGGTAGATCCATCAGGCTTTCAAGTTGGAAATGATCAAGAAAATCATGTGTTGTCACCCATGTGAGCGGACGACCCGGTGTTTCGCGACGACGGCCGGGTTTTACCCAACCAAGTTCCATCAAGATATCCAGCGTACCTTTATGGGTGGCCACGCCACGAATATTTTCAATCTCAGCACGTGTAATCGGTTGATGGTACGCAACAATCGCCATTGTTTCTAGTGCTGCCTTAGAGAGTTTCTTAGACACTTCTTTTTGTACGATCAAACTATCACCGACATCTTGTGCCGTACGGAACGCCCATTGCCCACCAATCTCTTGTAGTTCAATACCACGCCCCTGGTAATTTTCCTGAAGTTGCGGTAAGAGCACATTCAAGTCAGCACCTTCCGGCAAACGCTCCAGCATCGCCTGTGGTGAAATCGGTTCACTTGATGCAAACAGAATAGCCTCCAACATACGAAGCGGATCAACATCGTTTGCTATTTCAGGTTGCTGCTCTTCTTCTGTTTCAACAACGTCGTTTTCTTTTTCAATCATTTCGGGTTCACCCATTTTGCCCATCCTTATTTATTTCTTCATTTTCCAAGTATCTGTTCGAGGTGCGCATATAAATTGGTTTAAAATGCGAATCCTGTCTTATCTCTAAGCGCCCTTGTTTGGCCATTTCTAAGCCTGCCGTAAAAGTCGACGCGAAGCTGGATCGCACTAAGAGCGGGTCCTTAATCCCTTCTGGTATAAAGCTTTCCAAGGTTGCCCAAACGGATTGCGGGCCGCTACGTGGTAAATTCCCAAGCATTTTTGCCAAACGATCCGCGGCCTCTTCCATTGACACAACATTAAAGATTGGCAAGTCATATGTTTCATTATCGCGGCGACGATTAATATCACCATAAGCTTTGAGTAAATCATACAACGATACTTGCCAATGTGTTTTGTAACTTGTTTTTAATCCATCAGGCATACCGCGTGAAAAAACATTCACGCCGAGACGCGGACGGTTCATTAATTTTTCAGCCGAATCGCGCATCGCTTCCAAACGACGCAATTGGAATTGCAACGCTTCGGCCATCTGATCACCAGCGAGCTCATTCTCTTCGGTTTTTTCCTGCGGCAGAAGAAGACGTGATTTTAAATACGCAAGCCACGCCGCCATAACGAGATATTCAGCAGCGAGTTCCAAACGAAGCTCTTTGGCACGATCAATAAAAGCGAGATATTGGCGTACGAGCTGAAGAATAGAAATTTCACGAAGATCGACCTTCTGATTACGCGCCATTTCGAGAAGGACATCTATCGGCCCTTCATAGCCATCAATATCGAGAAGAAATGCGTCAACATCGCCCTCTTGTGGGAGGTCGAGATTACGCGGCTGATCTTCTTCGAAGGCGGCTTCGGTCATATCTATTAAAACTCTCTTCCGTCATGGCAGGAATATCCTGCATGATTAATTCCATATCCTTTAGCTTG
>JBCDCD010000027.1:0-11240 GCA_039182445.1 Pseudomonadota bacterium
ATAAAGCTTTTCAAGAATTACACCGTGATTTTGAAACAAAAAATAATTTAAGAATAAATCAAGTTATCGAGTTTCATCATGATGATGATTTTTATCAATCAGGAACAATCAATGCGCTTTTGTTCGGCGTTGATAATGTTTCGGCGACATTAAACTGGGTGCATATCAACCCGGAAACTAAAATTCTTATCGCCTCGATTCATCCTTATGAATTGTCATTTTCGTCAGAAGAAGATGAGCAGAAACAACAACAATTTTCTTTTGGCTCGTTCGCTTCTCTTTCTTCAGACGCTTATATTGTTTGTAATACGGCTGGGCAAATTCTTAAATCAAACGAGACTTACCAATATTGGAGTGAAGCTGAAGTCGGACGCAACTTATATGATTTCATTCCGGATAATGATAGAGCGCGCTTTTCCAGCCTTCTACAGAACCTATCCGGTGCTGCGCAGACAGCCTGCACTTCTTTTGTTTTCCAAGGGCAGCGGATGATAACTGTTCAATGGACGGCCAAAAAAGAAGATGATTTAATTTACATCGTTGGGCGCGATATTTCCGAACGTGAAAAATACAAAAAAGAATTAGCAATGCATCAGCAACGCCTCGATGAAGCCGAAGCGCTCGGACATATCGGGCAGTGGGAATGGATTGTCGGTAAAGATGATATTTATTTTTCTAAACAGCTGAATCATATTTTTGGATTTAGAACCCAAAAGCCACGCAATTTGGATATGATTAATAGCATGATTCATCCGGATGATAGCGATCGGATGATGCAAATTTTCCAGCGCGCTATTATCGAACAAAAAAATTACGATATGGATTTTCGCATAAATGCCGATGACGGCGTAGAACGTCATATTCGCTGTGAAGGACGATGCAAAATTGATGATAGCGGCGATGTCTATGCGCTGTACGGTATCATGCAAGACGTCACACAGGCGATGATTCATGAAACAAGTCTGGTTCAGGCAAAAGAAAGTGCCGAGAAAGCCTATGCGTCGAAAACGCAGTTCTTGGCCAATATGAGCCATGAATTACGCACCCCTTTAAACGCTGTGATTGGCTTTTCAGAGATGATGGAGCGCCAATTATTGGGCCCTATAGGTAATGACAAGTATCTAGAATATATTTCCGGTATCCGTAAGAGCGGTGAGCATCTGCTCTCTCTCATTGGCGACATTCTCGACATGTCGAAGATTGAAGCAGGAAAATATGAGCTAAGCCTTGAGAAATTTAATATCGCGAAAACCGCGCAACTAGCGGCCCACATGGTAGAAGGGCGTGCCGCCCATAATAATATTGAAATAGAAATTGATATTCCTGATGACAAAATTCAAATCACCGCCGATCGTCGCGCTGTGATGCAAATCATCCTGAATATACTTTCAAACGCGGTTAAATTCTCGCATGAGAATGGAAAAGTAATTCTTTCTATACAAAAGAATGAGAATTTTGTTTTCATTACTATTAAAGATAATGGTATCGGCATCCCAGCAAACAAGCTCGCAACAATTACGGAGCCTTTTGAACAAGCACAGCATCATTTAACGCGCGACCATGAAGGGACAGGTCTTGGTTTATCAATCACCAAAGAGCTGATTGAAATCCATAATGGTACGTTGAAAATTTTATCTGAAGTGGATGTCGGCACAGAAGTGATTGTACGCTTACCCAAAGAACAAAAAAATTAGATCGCTTTTTTATTCTCTTCGTGAATTGTTTCAGCGTCTAAACAGCCTTTCAATCCCGCTTTATAATCCGGATATTTAAGTTGAATGCCCAATTCTTGCTTAATACGGTTGTTCAAAACGTGCTTGTTATCACTATAAAAACTTTGTGCAATCGGTGCCATATCAACCTCTTCATACGGCACCAAAGGCGGTACTGGCAGATGAAGAAGGTTACAAGCTTCAGCAATCACTTCGTGGCTCGCGGCTGGAAAATCATCCGCCAAATTATAGACAGCGCCAGGACTGGGGTTGTTAAAAGAGGCGAGCAGAACCTGAATAATATCATCAACATGAATGCGGTTAAAAAAATGTCCCGGTTTATCAATGCGGCGTGCAATACCCGCACGAACAGAATCAAGCGCACTGCGCCCCGGTCCATAAATTCCCGATAAACGAAAAATATGAACAGGAACCCCGTAACGTTCATAAAGCATCATCCATTGATTCTCCGCAATGGATCGACGTGATCCACGTTTCGACGTTGGACGAATTTCAGAATTCTCATCAACCGTTTGTCCATCACGATTGCCATACACACCCGTACTTGATAAATAACCCACCCATTTCAAGTTAGGTAAGTTGATAAAATCTTCGGCATGCATGTTAAAAACAGGATCACCATCATCATCAGGCGGTGTTGAAATTAGAATGTGAGAAAAGCGATTAAAAAGCGTTGCGGGGTCTTCTATCGGGTGTTGGTAGTCAAAAATACGCGCACGGATACGACGAGACAAGAGCTCATGACGGCGCTCTTCATCACGCGTTGTACCGCCAATTGTCCAAACATCGCCTGAGTTATGCAGCGCATAACCTAAGTAATCCGCGGTATAGCCGTATCCAAAACAGAATAATCTTTTACGCGCCGATTGTGTCATGATAAAAATTCTTTGTTAAAAATCGACGTTTTCGTAGTGATTGGCCGGTTTAAAACCTGGAACCTTATCTTCCAGCAGCGGTTTAAAGCTTGGCCTTGATTTGACCCGCGCATACCATTCTTGGGCACTCTGATGTTCTTCCCACGGCACATCACCAATATAATCAATGGCCGATAAGTGAGCCGCAGCAGCGATATCCGCCAAGGAGAAATTATCGCCTGCGAGCCAATTGCGTTTTTCGGTAAGAAAACCGATATAGTCGAGATGGTAATGGATATTGGCATTCCCCGCACGGATAGAGGGTGCGTGCGGCTCACCGAGTTTTAACATCGGCTTCATGAGTTTTTCACCAATAAGGTTATCCGTGACTTCTTTGTTAAACTTAACATCAAACCACGCAACCATACGCCGTGTTTCCGCGCGTTGTGTGGCATCGTCACCAAGCAGATTATTATCTGTATAAACCTCTTCGAGATATTCGCAAATGACTTGCGAGTTTGAGAGAACCGTTCCGTCATTCTCAACCAAGACAGGCACATCGCCCGCCGGGTTCATCGTCAGAAATTCTGTCCGGCGTTCCCAGATTTTTTCAATTTTATCGTCAAATTCGAGATTTTTTTCAGCGAGAACAACGCGAACTTTGCGCGAAAAAGGATGCAGCCAAAGGTGATACAAAGTTCTCATATCTGACATCATACTCTATTCGTAAAAATGCGCCAAGTCATTGATTTAAAATAATAGAAGCCATGCTGTTATCGCCAGCCAGCCACCAAAAATCATACCTATAAGCGCAATAAAACCGGCATAAGGCTTTGCCATCATACGCTTAAGGGTATTATCCCGATCAATGAAGTGATGTTTAAGCCCACCCGCAACATGTAAAAGAATGCCAGCAATTAAGGCAAAGGCTAAATATTGATGAATCAAATACGATAATTGATTCAGATTCTCGTTCTTATCCATTAAGCGCGGCATTTCGAGCCCGAAAAACGCGACCGGGTAGCCCCCGGATTGAGACATGATAAAGCCGCTAACCGGCATACCGATCATCGCCCCATAAAGAAAAAAATGCACTATTTTGGACAAATAGTATTCCCATTTTGCATGAGACAATAAGACCTTGGGCTTTTTTGCATAGACTATCCATAAAATCCGTCCGCTTACCAAATATAAGACAAGCAAGCCAACAGATTTATGCCAAGAAAGAAGAGTCAGTTGAAACGCGCTATACGAGATTTTGTCAAAATAAAATCCACCGACAAGCATACCAAACATCAGCAGCGCCATAGACCAATGCAGCGATTTGGATACCCATCCGTAAGCGTCAGCCGTATTTTTTAAAGCCATTCATTAACGCTCTTCTTTTTCAATCCGCATTGCTTCTACTTCGATACGGATATCAACATCGTCACCAATACCAGGCAAACCCTATATCATACCAAATTCAGAACGCTTAATAGCTGTTGTGGCCGAAAAGCCCGCGACATAACGCTTTGTGAAAGGGTGAACACCGGCCTTATTGAATGTCGTTTGTAATACAACCGGCTTCGTAACGTCCAAGATTGTTAGATCACCCGCAATATTTGCTGTCTTCTCTCCAGTTTTTTCAATAGAGGTGCTCTTAAATGTCATGGTCGGATAATTTTTAACATCGAAGAAATCTTCATTCTTCATATGCTTATCCCATTTTTGATCATCCATATCGATGCTGTCAGTTTTGATCGTAATTTCAATTGATCCTGCTTCAGGATTTTCTTCATCGAATTGAATAACACCATCATAATCATGGAATTCTCCTTGAGACATTGAGAAACCCAAATGGCTCACGAAAAATAAAATCTGCGTATGCGCCTTATCAAATTCATACTCTGCCACTTTGGCATGTGCCAATGTCGGAACCACTAATAACGCAAGTAATATTAAAAATATGTTTTTCATTCTATTCTTCTCCTAAAAGTAATTATTATGTATAAATATGCCGATATAACCACCGATAAAACCAAAAGCCCAGACCAGTAGACCGTATTTCCATTTGGCTTGCTTATCTTTTTTGACATCCTCGATAGAGCGGTTGCGCAATAGGACATTAATTGTGCCAAGCCCAACGGCGAAACCCATCACAAATCCAACAAGCGCAAAAATATAGACCATGTGGTTTTTCTCATTTATTCTTTTGATACTAACAAATCGATCGTACCCTATTTTATGCCTTTTTACTATATTGCCATTCTCGCCCTTGTTCAGGGGATTAGTGAATTTCTTCCCATAAGCTCTAGCGGCCATCTGGTTGTCACCCATTATTTTTTAGGTGATGGTGAAACAAATCTTTGTTGGGAAAAAAATCGTGTTCTCGATGTTGCCGTGCATTTGGGCACTTTGTTGTCGGCGTTGTTATATTTTCGAAACGACATTCTCTCAATCGGGAAAAAAGCAATTCACCCTAAATCATCAGACAACTCATTGCTCATCAATATCGTTATTGCGTCACTGCCTATTATCGTTGCTGGCTTTATTCTGCAATATTTAAAATTTGATTTCTTATGCTCGATAAAAATTATGGCGTGGATGACTCTTATCTTTGGAATTATTCTCTATATCGCCGATCGTTTTAAGCTCGATAAAACGCTCGACCAAATGAACAAGAAAGATTCTCTTTTAATTGGACTATCACAAGCTTTAGCCCTCATCCCTGGCGTCAGCCGTTCCGGCGTTACCATGACCACAGCGCGCTTTTTAGGATTCTCTCGTATTGAATCCGCACGTTTTTCTTTATTGCTATCCATTATTGCGATTAGCGGCGCAACGGTATTAACAAGCGTCGATATTGCTACAGAATCTCTGATGAACATTGGTTTTGAGATTATTGTCGCGATAGTTCTTTCCTTCTTATCGGGCTATATCGCTATTTCTTTGATGATGAAATGGTTATCCCATGCGAGCTTCACGCCTTTTGTGATTTATCGTGTGATTTTGGGAATCGCTTTACTCACATTGATTTACGGTGGCTTTCTAACCGTTTAATTGCGCAAAACGAATAAGCGTATCGCCATATTCTTTTTCAAAAACAATATCTAAATTCGATAGATCAATTTTTTCATCTTTTTGCGTTTCAATCACAAAAAAAGCGTCATCAGAAATCCAATTATTTTGCACAAGTGAATCGATTGTCACAGGTATAAGATTTTTATGATAGGGCGGATCAAGAAAAATAAGATTTGCAGGCTCTAAACTATTTTCTTTTACTTTAGTCGCATCAATCAAAAATAAATCTGTACGATCTTCTTCTTTAAGTAGTACAATGTTTTCTTTGCACAGCGCATAAGAATTTTTATTTTTATCAAAAAAGTAAGCATGGGAAGCGCCTTGCGATAAAGCTTCTAATCCCAAAGCGCCAGTACCGCAAAAAGCATCGAGAACAATAGCATCTTCGACCAATCCGCGTGATTGCAATGCATTAAAAATAGCCTGCCGCACTTTGTCCGATGTCGGCCGAATTATATTATTCTGCGGTGTTTTCAACACGCGGCCACCGTGAATACCCGCGCAAATCCTCATGTAAAGAACTCCGGCACCATTTTTTTGAGCTGGTGGGTTTTGACCTCCATAATGGCTTTTTTCGGCAACCTCCCAAGATGAAAGGGACCATAAGACAAGCGTATCAGGCGATTAACCGTCAAGCCGAGTGCCTCCATAATATTACGCACCTCACGGTTCTTTCCTTCTTTCAAAGAAATCTCAATCCAGACATTGGCGCCTTGCTGCTTTTCCAACGTCGCTTCAATAGAGTCATACTTAATTTTATTCCAGACGATCCCGGATTCCAGCTGATCAAGACGTTCTTGTGAAATTTTCCCATGCGCACGCACGCGATAGGTTCGTTTAAATTCATTTTTGGGTAATTCCAAGTAACGCGATAATTCACCATCATTGGTCAGCAGTAAAAGTCCTTCGGTGTTCATGTCCAAACGACCAACGGTAACAACACGTGGTAAATCATTCGGAAAGTGATCAAAAATTGTCTCTCGCCCTTTTTCATCATTATTGGTCGTCATCAAACCGGCTGGTTTGTGATAAAGAAAAATACGTGTCTTCTCTTTCACGGGTAACGGCTTTCCATCAACCATAATTTTATCGGCACTGCTCACAAGCGTTGCGGGCGTGGTCACAATCTCACCGTTCATTTCCACACGCGCTTCTTCAATCCAGCGCTCTGCCTCACGGCGAGAACAAAGCCCCGCACGCGCCATGACTTTGGCAATACGCTCCCCATCACGTTGTTTTTCTTGATTTTTTTCTTGTTTGGCCATATCAACAATCTATGTTTTCTCAACAAGACCATAGCTTTATGCAGATTGCAATGGAAGAGGCTTATGAAGCCGAAAAGCGCGATGAAGTGCCAATTGGCGCCGTTATCGTTGATCCGCAAACAAATGAGATCATTGCGCGTAACGGCAATAGGACAATCGAGCTATCCGATCCCACGGCCCATGCGGAAATTTTGGTGATACGGGAAGCATGCAAAAAGATTGGCAAGCAACGTATTCCTGATTTTGATCTCTATGTCACTTTAGAGCCCTGCACACAATGTGTGGGTGCGATTGCTTTTGCGCGTATTCGAAAATTAGTGTTTGCCGCCAGTGATGAAAAAGGTGGTGCCGTTATCAATGGTATCAAATTCTTTGATCAACCAACATGCCATCATAAAATTGGATTTGAGCATGGCTTAATGTCTGATGAGAGTAGCGCTTTATTAAAAAATTATTTTAAAAAGAAACGTTAAGCTGCTTTTGATTTTTCACGCTCGACCGCACGGTAACCAATATCACTACGATAAAAGCCATCCGGCCAATCAATTTTTTGTATCGCCTCATAAGCCTTATTCTGCGCGGTTTCAGCGTTATCGCCTAAACCAACAATGCCCAAGACGCGGCCGCCTGTATTAACAATCGCACCGCTATTGTCCAGCATTGTACCAGCATGAAACAGCTCAACATCTTTTTGATTTTTAAGCGCGTCTAGATTTTTAATCGGTGTACCTTTTTCGTACGATCCCGGATAACCGTTTGCTGCATAAACAACACAAAGTGCTGTTTGATCCGACCATTGAATCGTTGATTTATGTTCTTCTAGACGTTCTTCATCGGTTGCCAAAAGAATATCAACAAGATCGCTTTCAAGTCGTATCATGATTGGCTGACATTCCGGATCACCAAAACGAATATTATATTCAATGAGCTTCGGTTCGCCTTTGACGATCATCAGCCCCGCATAGAGAATACCGTGGAAAGGACATTTATCTTTAACCATGCCGTCAACGGTTGGTTTAATAATGCGATCTAGAATTTTTTGCTCAAGCACATCATCCATAAAATGAGCCGGGCTGTAAGCGCCCATACCACCTGTATTCGGCCCTGTATCACCGTCACCAACACGTTTATGATCTTGCGCAGAAGTCAGTGGTAAGAAGTTTTTCCCGTCAGAAAGCGCAAAATAGCTGATTTCTTCACCATCCATAAATTCTTCAATAACCAGCTCCGTGCCCGCCGTACCAAAAGCCTGACCAGACATCATCTCATCAATGTTCTTTTCAGCATCCTCAATAGTTTCCGCGATAATCACGCCTTTACCCGCCGCCAGACCATCGGTTTTCAAAACAATTGGTGCGCCTTTTTCACGGACATATTTCTTTGCTTCATCAGCTGATTTAAAACGCTGATATTCCGCCGTTGGAATATTATGCCGTGCACAAAAATCTTTCATGAAACCTTTCGAGCCTTCAAGCTGTGCGGCTTCTTTATTCGGACCAAAGACTTTAAAACCATTTTCACGCAGCAATGAGCCAAGCCCATCAACGAGCGGTTGTTCGGGTCCAACAATCACAAAATCAATTTCGTTTTCTTGAGAAAATTTCAAAAGCGCTTGCTGATCTTCAGCGGCAATATCAATGCATTCTGCCACTTCGGCAATGCCCGCATTGCCCGGCGCACAAAAAAGCTTGTCACATTTCTTTGATTGAGACAGCTTCCACGCCAAAGCGTGCTCACGGCCACCGGATCCAACAAGTAGAATTTTCATTCCGCGCTTCCTTTATTAATAATAATGCGTGCAATATGCCTTTAATCACCGAGCATGACAAGGGAGGTATTACCCCCTGATGCGGTAATATCGGTGCTAACAACCTTTTCCGTCGCAAAAGCCCGTAAATATTGCGGTCCGCCGGCCTTCGGCCCCGTGCCAGAGAGACCCCGCCCACCAAAAGGCTGTACGCCCACAACCGCGCCAATCGTTGATTTATTCACGTAAACATTACCGACATTTATATGATCGACGACATGGTTAATGAAAGATTGAATACGACTATGCACACCAAAGGTGAGACCGTAGCCCGTTTCATTAATCTCTTGAAGCACGGTATCAATATCTTTGGCCGCATAGCGAATAACGTGAAGGATAGGGCCAAAATGCTCTCGATCCAAATACTGTAAATTTGGAATCTCGTAGGCAACAGGCGCAAAAAAACAACCCTTGGCTTTTTGTTCCGGCGTTAATGGAGCTTGCGCAATCTTTTGACCATAACCATCAAGCTTAGTTTTATGATGCTGAAGACGCATTTGCGATTCTTCATCAATCAAAGGGCCCACATCCGTATCGAGGTTTTTTGGATCACCCACTTTTAAGCTTTGCATCGCACCAGCAATCATATTGATTGTTTGATCAGCAATATCGTCTTGAAGAAACAAAACACGGCACGCTGAACAGCGCTGCCCGGCCGATCCAAAAGCAGAGTTAATAACATCATCCACCACTTGTTCGGTTAACGCTGATGAATCAACAATCATCGCGTTCTGCCCACCCGTTTCTGCGATCAATTGCGGGATGGCACCCTCCCTATCCGCTAAGCTTTTATTGATAGCCTTAGCGGCTCGCGTAGAGCCTGTAAAGGCAACGCCATCAACCTTGGGGTGGTCAACCAACATCGCGCCAACATCACCATCGCCCAAGACCAGCGACAAAGCCTGCTTCGGCAAGCCCGCAGAAAGCATGATTTTTATCACCGCGTGCGCCGTCATCGGTGTTTGTTCCGCAGGCTTGGCAATCACGGCATTACCCGCCATCAGAGCCGCAACAATTTGTCCTGTAAAAATCGCGATCGGAAAATTCCAGGGACTGATACATACAAAAATACCCCGACCCGTTAAATGATATAAATTTTTTTCGCCTGTCGGACTAATTAATGCACGACCTTTTTCAACAAAGTCTTGTCGCCCGCGCATCGCATAATAACGGCAAAAATCTATAGCCTCTCTTACTTCTGAATCAGCATCTTGAACAGTGCGCCCCGCTTCGGTGACACAAAGATGAATAAGTTTATCTCTATTATTTTCAAGTTGATCCGCGATTTTTTCTAAAATTTTTGCACGCTGTTCTGTTGTTAACGCTGATAATATTTTATGACCCGTTTCCGCTGTTTGAAACACATCATCAATTTTATCTTTTGGAAAAGTAACAACTTCACCAATATTTTCATTTAACGCCGGATTAATCGTTGGCTCATTTGTTCCTTTAGTGACCTCTTTACCATTGACGATAGACGTTGTTTTTTTCTTATCCAGTCTCATGAGGGATTGATTCTGTGCGAAAGACTCCATCTCTGTCGGATCATCAAAATTGAGCCCTTCTGAATTTTTTCGCCCCGCGCCATAGATATTCGACGGAAGCGGAATCTTAGGATGGGTATGGCTTTCACGGATTCGGATAACACTCACGAAATCCTGAACAATATCTTCAACAGCAATGTCTTTTTTATAAATTTGATTCACAAAAGAGGAATTCGCGCCATTTTCAAGCATACGACGCACAAGATAGGGCAATAAATCTTCATGCGGACCAACAGGGGCATAAACACAAACAGGAATCGAGCTATCTTTTTTATTGAGATGATTAAACAGCGCATCTCCCATCCCGTATAGTTTTTGGAATTCATATCCTTTTTTATCCGGCGCCATATCCAAAATAGTGGCAACCGTGTGCGCGTTATGTGTGCCAAACATTGGATAAAGAATATCTCTTAACTCAAGCAGTTTTTGCGCGCAAACAAGATAGGATAGATCGGTATTTTCTTTTCGCGTATAAACCGGATAGTTTTTATGTCCTTCAATTTGCGCATGTTTTATTTCGCTGTCCCAATACGCCCCTTTAACCAAACGAATTTGTATTTTGCGATCATATTGACGTGCCTTTTTTACCAGTAAATTAATCAGGTCAGGCGCAGCTTTATGATAGGCCTGCACCACCATACCCAGCCCTTGCCACCCTTCCAAATCAGCATTTTGCAAAAGATTTTCAAAGATTTGTAGCGTCGGGTAAATACGCGCCACCTCTTCGGAATCAATCGTTAGTGTCAGCTTATTTTTCGCTGCAATCCCGCATAAAAGCTCAAGTTTCTCCGTCAGCGCCGGAACGCAATCTTCACGGTGAAGATATTCAAAACGCGGGTGAAGCGCCGATAATTTTACCGAAATACCATGTTTTTTCGATACTGCGTTTTTATTCGCGGCCAATTCCTCAAGAGCGTTTTTATAATTAGCGAAATATCGCTCAGCATCCTCAAAAGTCCGCGCGCCTTCACCTA
>JBCDCD010000028.1:0-11035 GCA_039182445.1 Pseudomonadota bacterium
ACGAACTAACAAAAATATCATCCAAGCTCGAATCGAAAGCGGCTCTTATCTGCCTTGACGAAAAAGGCCAATCGATCAACAGCATTAATTTTGCGCAAAACCTTGAAAAATTCCAGACGACATATCCAAAAATCCAGTTTGTCATTGGCGGCGCTAATGGTTTAAACGACGAACTTCGTGACAAAGCCAATTTACTGCTCAGCTTCGGTCAACAAACATGGCCACACATGATGGCGCGGATAATGTTGGTGGAACAAATCTACCGTGCGCAACAAATTCTGGCCAATCACCCCTATCATCGGGAATAATAGGCCATGCGATTCTTATTGGCCTTGGTTGTTACGCTCTACCCGCTTTCGGTGTTCGCTCAAACGCCGGTGCCATCCGCGCATCCGTCAAAAGATCTTGAAATTCAAAAGCAGCAAAACGAAGCCGAAACCAAATCTCTTCAAAAAGAGATGAAGGATATTAAAACCGAACTTCAATCAAAGAAAAAATCACTCATTAGCGTTGCCCGCGATATCAAATCAAATGAAACAAGGCTGCTGAAACTTGAAGGCACAATCGCCGAGCGTAAAAAACAAAAACATACGATTGAAGCACGCTTGGCTGAAGACCGCGCCACTTTATCTAAGCTCGTTCTCGCGATGCAACGTATTAAACGCTTGCCCCCTGAAGCCCTGATAGCGCGCCCTGGAGCCCCGTTAAAAACCGCGCAAAGCGCCATGCTATTGCAAAGCATATTGCCGCAGCTTTATGAACAGGCTGACGCCCTCAATAATTCGCTCGAAGAACTTTCCGATGTGGTTACTTCATTGGAAAAAGATCGTAACGCAGCGCTCTCAACCGCAAAACAGCTCCAAGTAAACCAATCGAAACTCAATTCACTACTGAATGAACGCGAGCGTCTCTACGCCAAAACAGAGAAGAATATAAGCCGCAACAAATTAGAACTCGCGCGTATTTCTAAACAAGCTAAAAATCTTCGCGAGCTCGTTGCACGCATTGAAAAGAAACAAGAGCGTGAAGAGCAACAACGCCTCAGAGCCAAAAAAGAAAATATTCAACCCGCTTCGATAAAAACCCCATTACCCAGAGCGGGATCTCCGCAACTCCCCTTATCTGGCAGCATTCTAACAAGTTATGGTAAAACCGACGATATTGGCGCCGTATCGCAGGGGATCAAGATCCAAGGGCGTTTTAAAGCCTTGGTTGTCGCGCCTATGGGCGGCGTGATCGACTATGCCGGACCATTCAAAGGCTATGGCCAAATAGTTATCATCAGGCATCAAAAGAACTACCACAGTTTGGTTGCAGGATTAGCGAAAATTGATACAGTGGTTGGACGTGCCGTCAATGTCGGCGAGCCCATCGGCCGTATGGGTTCCGAGGAAGGCGCAACAAGTTTATATTATGAATTACGCTATAAAGGGCAGCCCGTTAATCCGTCGAAGAAAATCCCCGGGCTATAACTTTATTGATGGATGCCAAATAGGATCGCTATATGTCTTACAAAGTCTTTTTTTCTTTTCTCCTCATTGCTCTCTTTCCCTTCTCCTCCCCGGTGAAAGCTCAAGCAGAGCAAGAACTAGCCCAAGAAGAAGAGCGCACCGCCAACATGTCTTCGCAAAAGGAAGCCGTCGAAGCACAAACAGACGAGCAAACCTATCGTCAGCTTAATCTTTTTGGCGATGTTTTTGAGCGTGTCCGTGCGCAATATGTAGAACCCCTTACCGACGAAGTACTCATCGAAAGCGCCGTACAAGGCATGCTCTCCGATCTCGACCCACACTCTTCTTACCTCGATGAAGAAGATTTCAAAGACATGCAGGTGCAAACAAGTGGTGAGTTTGGCGGTCTCGGTATTGAAGTGTCCATGGATAATGGTTTCGTCAAAGTCGTTTCCCCTATTGATGGAACACCCGCTTATGAGGCTGGTATGCAAGCAGGTGACTATATCACTCACTTAGACGGCGAACCTGTTATGGGCTTAACCCTCTCTGAGGCTGTCGATCAAATGCGCGGTAAGGTTGGTGAACCGATTATGCTCACTGTCGTCAGGGAAGGCGCTGATGAGGCAATGGAAGTCGAAATCATTCGCGACATCATCAAAATTCAATCTGTTAGAAACCGTATAGAACAAGAAGATATTGGCTATGTTCGTATTACAGTCTTTAACCAAAACACCATGCCGGGTCTCAAAAAAGCGATTGAAGAGATTCAATCTGAAGCAGGCGACAAATTAATCGGCTATGTTTTGGACTTACGCAACAATCCAGGCGGTTTGCTCGATCAAGCGATTGCCGTTTCGGATGCTTTCCTCGACAAAGGCGAAATTGTTTCTACACGCGGGCGCAATAAACGTGATACCAAGCGTGACAACTCAACCCCCGGTGATATCACAGAAGGAAAACCTATTGTTATTCTCATTAATGGAGGCTCTGCTTCTGCTTCTGAGATTGTGGCGGGCGCGCTTCAAGATCACCGCCGCGCGATCGTTGTTGGAACCCAATCTTTTGGTAAAGGCTCCGTTCAAACTATTATCCCTCTTCCCGGTCACGGCGCCATGCGCCTCACCACCGCGCGTTATTACACGCCTTCTGGGCGCTCTATTCAAGCAGAAGGTATTGAGCCCGACATTGTGATTGAACAAGCCAAGCTCGAAGAGATTAATACTGGCTTTAAGCCTACAAGAGAGAGTGATTTACGCGGCGCGCTCGACAAAAAAGATAAAAAAGAAGATGGTGACAATGCGGATAAAGAAGAACGCACAGATTATCAGCTCGATCGAGCGATCGATCTCTTACGCGGCGTGATCATGTATGGCGATCGCGTTCACCAACCGAAAAGTAAAGTTTAATGTCTCATGGCTGGATTTCGTGAACGGCTGAACCAAGAACTTAAACGCCGCAACCTTGTAAAAGAAGAAATATCACCATCTCTGGAAGTTGGCGATGTTGCGGCGGCTCCTTTAATCGTCACAAACTTCTCTTTTCGCTCTTTTTTAATTGGCCTTATTGTTTGTACACTTTTTCTTCTAAGCTTACTGACTTGGGCTTACTTTAGTGAAGAAAGCACAAAGAAAAAATTAGCGGAACGCATCCCTTCGAAAACAGTGATCGTTGAAAAAGCAGCACAAGACGCCGTCATTGAAATGCCAGCAGTTGAAGTCGCTCCTGTTGTTGCCGTGCCGCCGACCGATGTAAAAAAACCAACACCAGAAGAAATGGCAAAGGCAACGGCCGCCGCTATTCCCGGGCTTTTTGAAAGTACCGATTATGGTCTGATCCCCAAAATACGAGCTGATGATGGCCTCACCCCTTTTGAAGCTTATAAGAACGTTTTTACACCCACACAAGGCAAACCCGTTATCTCTTTTGTAGTCACCAATCTTGGTCTTTCTGAAACACAAACCCAGTCCGTGCTTAATGATTTGCCAAAAGAAATAAGCTTGTCTTTCTCCCCTTACGCTCGAAACCTACAAACGCTGATCGCGCGTACCAAAGAAAAAGGCCATGAGATTTGGTTAACACTACCTTTGCAAACAGTCGATTATCCTTTATCAGATCCAGGCCCCCTTTCCTTGCTAAAAAGCGCTTCGGTAACACAAAACCAAGATCGCTTACAGCAGCTTTTGACCGCCGCAACAGGCTATTCAGGCCTCATTACTAATAAAGGGCATACCTTCTCCACCGAAGACTCAAAAACAAAGCCAGCTTTTGATGAAATTTTCACCCGTGGATTGGCTATTGTGGAAACCAACGCCAGCAATCAAAACTTTATTCGGGATATTGCTCTTCGGGGAAATTATCCCTTTGCCAGCAATGATATTTGGCTCGACAACCAATTAACGCCGGCGGCACTTAATAGACAATTACGCTCTGCGATTGACTTGGGTCGTGCTAAAAACAATGTCATTGTGATGTTAGAGCCTTATCCTGCCAGCATCGAAACCGTCAAAAAATTTATTGCTTCATCGGTTTCTGATGAATTTCAAATCGCCCCTGTTTCCGCTCAAGTCCAATATGGTGAATAATCTCTATCGCCCCTGCGTCGGTATCACGCTGTTTAACAAGGACGGTCAAGTCTTTGTTGGCGAGCGCATTGATAACCCCGGCGCCTGGCAAATGCCGCAAGGCGGTATCGATGAAGGTGAGGATTTACTCATCGCCGCAAAACGCGAGCTAAAAGAAGAAATTGGTTCTAATAATGCCACCCTTCTCAAAATCCATGATGAGAAAATCCTCTATGATATTCCGGCCGACATATTAGAACGGCTTCATAAGGAATGGGACACGCCTTATATTGGCCAAGAGCAAATATGGGTCGCTATGCGTTTTGACGGTGAGGATAGCGAGATTAATTTAGAAGCAGACGATCATCCCGAATTCTCAAGATGGCAATGGGTCGATCTCGATAAAACCATTAACCTCATCGTGCCGTTCAAGCGCGATACCTACCAAAAAGTCATTTCTGCTTTTAAAAAATTTGCTTAAGGATTTAACGGGCTCCAAGCGGGATCAGAAGCGCCTGCTGGCGTTCCCATGCGGCGCTCATTATAGCCTGTTAGGTCAATCGTATAGACCGAAGCACTGCGGCCTTTACCGCCTTGTGTTGATGCTTCTTTAAAATAGGTGAGTACACGGCCATTGGGAGACCAACTCGGCCCTTCCACATGGAAAGCTTGTGTGATCAAACGCTCGCCCGAGCCATCAGGCCGAATTACGCCAATATAAAACTGCCCACTCAGCATCTTGGTAAATGCAATCAAATCACCGCGTGGCGACCAAACTGGGTTCGCATAGCGTCCTTTACCAAAAGTAATACGGCGCGCGTTGCTGCCATTGGCATCCATCACATAAAGCTGTTGTGATCCACCACGATCGGATTCAAACACAATATTTCTTCCATCGGGGGAATAAGACGGCGCGGTATCAATGCCCGGATTGGTGGTTAATTGTCGCTGACTCTTACTCCGAATATCATATTCATAAATATCACTGTTACCGTTTTTAGAGAGACTCAACACAACCTTGTCACCCGTCGGCGCAAAGCGCGGCGCAAAGGTCATACCGGGAAAAGTCCCCAAAAGCTGCTGACGACCTGTATCAATGTTATAAAGATAGACCTTCGGTTTCCCGCCCTTGTAAGAAGTATA
Organism: Pseudomonadota bacterium; assembly: GCA_039182445.1. GTDB lineage: Bacteria > Pseudomonadota > Alphaproteobacteria > Micavibrionales > Micavibrionaceae. The sequence continues at coordinate 5,159 of JBCDCD010000028.1, forward strand.
AGTAATTTCCTGCGCTGTTGGTGAAAAGCGTGGCGTTAGCACCAATTCACCCGCAGGTGTTAAGTAACGATGGTTCTTTCCATCCTGATCCATAATAGCCAACCGTTTAATACGATTGGTCGCCGGGCCGCTCTCAGAAATATAAACAATGCGCGTGTCAAAATAACCACTCTCTCCGGTTATACGCTTGTAAATCTCATCAGAAATAATATGCGCGATACGGCGCCAATTATCCGGCGTCGTGCTATAGGCCATCCCCACAAGCTGTTGTTGTGAGAACACATCCCACAAACGAAATTCTACCCGCGGCTTACCATCTGCGCCGCGTTTGACGGTTCCGCTCACCAAAGCTTGTGCATTAATCGCCCGCCATTCACCAAAGCGCGGACCATCCACAGTGATCGAACTTGGTGACTGGATAAAACTATTGGGGTTCAGCGGATCAAACAAACCGGAACGTTGTAAATTCCCTGCCACAATCGCCGGTATATCCACCGCATAATTTGAATAAGAGGTATCTTCGTTATCAAATTTACTAATCGCAATCGGAAGCTCTTCTAATTTTCCTTGCGTAATATCAACCGTCAATTGTGCCTGCGCTGTCAACGGCATCATCAAAATCAAAATAAGAAGAGAGAAAAAACGCATCTTTGTTTCCTTTACAATTGAGCAGACGGATTGAAATTAAAGGTCAAATCCTTCCAAAGGTTATATTTGTCTTCTGGTAAGTCAAGAACTTCGCAGTTTGGATGATTAATTGCCCTCAGGGCAGTATCCGCAGCCGCGCGATAGAAGGTATCCTGTGTATAGCGCCATTGATCGACGATTTTCGCGCTTTGAACGGTACGATCTGGCCTTACGGTTAAATTAATCGTCACGGTTATATCTTCGGCATTACGCGCACCCGCCATCAAATTCCAACAACTGGCAAATTGCATGTTCAAATTACGCGCAATCAAATCCACTTCTGTTGCCGATAAACGCTCACTAAACTTCGCTAGGGGTGATTGATCCGGGTCGGTTTTTTCATCTCCTTCAGGGTTCACCTCACCCGTTGGTTCCGTATCCTGTAAATTCTTTAACACCGAAAGAAAATCCTCTTCAGAAACGGTCGCTTCCTTTTTATCCTCTTCTTTCTTCTCTTTCTTTGGCTTGGGCTCAGGCTTTACTTCTGCGAGCTTTTCGCTTGGCGGCGGCGGAGTCTTTGGTTCGGGCTTTTTCGTTTCTTCTTTTGGTGGTTCCGGCGGCTTTTCAATCGGCTTTACCTTGGGCGGCTTTTTGGCCTCAACCTTTGGCGGCGCCTTCACTTCTTTTTCCACCTTGGGTGGTGGCTCATTTTTTGGTTTTGGTGGTGCCTTTTGCGGTTTCTTATTCGTGGTTGTAATTTCGCTAATATCAACGATCTCAACCGCTAAAGGTTGCTGCGGAATATTCGGCGGCTTGGTTATATAGGGCAAACCAACTGTCCCGATAATCAACACACCAAGGTGAAACGCCACAGATGCGATCAAGGCCGCTTTCATGCCTTTCGATAGTTGAACCTTTTCTGCAAAAAACTTCCGCATTATGAATCAGAGGGTAAGCCGCCTTTATGGCTAATTTTGGGACGCATCGGAGATCAACGCCACTTTTCGAAAGCCCGCGCCATTGATTGCCCCCAGGACAGACATCACCGCGCCATAATCAAGACCTTCATCCGCGCGAATATAAATACGTCGATCCGGATCATTATTCGTCAGCGAGTTAAGTAAAACAACAAGACGATCTTCACTGACTTTTGTTTCACCAACAAATAATTGGCCATCCTTTGCGAGGCTGACCTCTAACGGCTTATTGTCTTCATCTGTAAGCGCTTTGGCTTCACTATCTGGCAAATCAATCGGAACACCCACCGTTAACAACGGCGCCGCCACCATAAACACAATCAGCAACACCAACATCACATCCACAAAAGGCGTCACATTGATTTCGGACATCGGCCGATGTGCCCCACGCCCTCTTCTGCCGCCGCTTTTTTGTTGGATACTGGCACCCATCTAGGCGATCCTTCTTTTTGGTTCTGACGCCTGACGGGATTCAAGATGCCGTGAAAGAATAGCGGAAAATTCACTCGCAAACGCATCCAACCGACCCGCATAACGATCTAGCTTACTGTTATAACCGTTATACGCCACAACGGCCGGAATAGCCGCCACAAGACCTAACGCCGTCGCAAATAATGCTTCGGCAATACCAGGCGCAACGACAGCCAAAGATGTATTGTTGCTTTGTGCAATCGCAGTGAAGCTATTCATAATCCCCCAAACCGTGCCAAACAGACCAATAAAGGGCGCCGTCGATCCTGTTGTCGCCAAAAACGTCATCCCGCGCTCTAATTTGGTCATTTCTCGTCCAATGGTCACATTCATCGCGCGCTCGACACGTTGTCGTAAACCAGCTTTGAGCTCTTCACGATCCGGTACATGGTCTTGCATGGTGCTTTGCCATTCTTCCATACCCGAAGAAAATGTTTTTAAAAGAGGGTCATGCGGGCTTTTCTTAATGCGATGATAGAGCTTATCCAAAGGCTCTCCTGACCAAAAGGCATCTTCAAATTTACGCGCGCGCCGTATTAATTTGGCCAAAACCATGCGTTTTTCAAAAATAATCGCCCAACACCAGACCGATGAAAAGACGAGGAGTAACATAACGCCCTTCACAACCGGATCCGCCATCATAAACAAGCCCCACATGCTTAAATCATGCGCGGCGGCAACTGATCCACCCAAATCAGCAGCTTCAACAATTCTATCCGGTGCTTCTTCCATCTTTACTTCCTCTAGCTTTGATAATTCTCAAATTTTTCTCTTAATGCATCCGGGATACGCGTCGGCTTTCCGTTCTCTCCCATGCAAACAATCGTAATATCCATTGTAAAGACCATTTCGTCACCTTTTAGGATGCTTTGTGTCATTAAAAAGGACGTGTTTTTCATTGTCTTCACAACGGTCTCAACCGTCAACAAATCATCCAACTTGACCATGCCGAGATAATTGGCATCCAAATGCCGTACCACAAAACCGGTATTCAGCTTTTCCCAGGCTTCGGAAGCCGGATAGCCTATATGACGCAATAGTTCCGAGCGCCCCCGCTCACAGAAACTAATAAAATCACAATGATACATAATACCGACCGCATCGGTATTTTCGTAATAAACGCGGTAATCAACGGTGTGTTTCATTTTTAGAATCTCTTACTAGTCTATAAGTAGTAATACTATTCGTCGCTAAAACAAAAACATTTGTGATAATTCCCCCAATAGAATTAATTAGTATCGAAAAGACCAACCACGAACTCTCTGCAAAAAAGAACGAAACTCTCATTTTTATGCCTTGTAATTTGTAGAGAGCAAAAGTTGACAAAACACCCGAAAAAACAGGCAATAAATCATAAGGACGCTCATAAACAAAAAAAATTGAAGATATATAGAACAAAATAAAAGCGATCATTATTTTGTCTGAACCATGGAATTTAATAGAGCAAAACGATCTTATTCCATTCACAACAGCCACAAAGGCGGCCGCAAGGGCACCCATCAAAATATAATGAAAGGCAAAAGCAAACGCTCCTGCGATTAAAAATACTTTAAATCGATTGTCAGATTTTTGCGAAAAAGAAAATATTACAATGGCGCTCGCTAAAATCCCAACGCCTTGCGCCAACCAATCAAAATCACTCATTTTTCTTTCTCGTCTCTATACAATCGAAACACCACAGAACAGCCAATAAAAACATACCAAAACAGGTTGAAAGCGCTGCCGTAAGGGGTAATAGATCGACCCAATGATTGTAGGTCACAAATCCGCTGAATGTATAAATGAAGGCAAACACTAGAAAAATTTTTTTTTGAACCATGATAGATAATCGATGTACCGTTACGTGCAGCGTTAACAAGGCAAATAGCCATCGCTATAAAGGCGCCTAGCAAATAAAAATGTAACGCAAAAAGAGAAGACGAAAAAATTAGAATTAATTTTGTTTTCTTATCAGACTTAATCGCGTAACCCGCTAAAATAATAAAGCTCGCGATATATCCTAAAATTTGTTCAAAGGAGAGCCAATCACTCATCCAGCAAGTCTCGCTGAAGATCTTCCGCTGATTTTGGTGCTTTTAACCCGAGATATTTGTATCCTTTGGCGCTCATGCATCGCCCACGCGGCGTGCGCTGAATATAGCCCTGCTGTACCAAATAGGGTTCAATGACATCTTCAACCACATCACGCTGCTCTGATAAAACTGCCGCAATAGTTTCCACACCAACCGGGCCGCCGCCATAATTCTCAATGATACAGCTCATATAACGCCGATCCATACTGTCGAGCCCTTGCGCATCAACATCCATTTTCTGCATCGCCTCATCGGCGATTTTCTTATCAATCTTTTTCGCTTTCGCGACTTGTGCAAAATCTCTTACCCGACGCGTTAGGCGTCCAGCAATTCTTGGTGTCCCGCGAGAACGCTTCGCAATTTCCATCGCCCCATCATCGGTAAGGTCCATTCCTAGAATACGCCCGGAACGCTGTACAATATCGCCTAACTCAGCATCCGAATAAAATTCTAATCGCAATGGTATCCCAAATCGATCCCGCAACGGGTTGGTGAGCAAACCACTGCGTGTTGTCGCCCCCACCAATGTAAAAGGCGGCAAGTCAATCTGCACCGACCGTGCAGCGGGCCCTTCACCGATAATTAAATCAAGCTTCTTATCCTCCATCGCCGGGTAAAGAATTTCTTCAACGGCGGAGTTCAGTCGATGAATTTCATCAATAAACAACACATCATGCGGCTGTAAGTTCGTGAGGATCGCGGCCAAGTCGCCCGCTTTCGAAATCACCGGACCTGATGTCGCACGAAACCCAACACCCATTTCTTTCGCAATAATTTGCGCGAGCGTTGTCTTACCCAATCCCGGCGGACCAAACAACAAGATATGATCAATGGAATCGCCACGTGATTTTGCGGCCTCGATATAAACTCTCAAATTCTCGCGCAGTGCAGGCTGCCCGATAAACTCTTCAAGCTTTAAAGGGCGCAAAGGATTCTCCTCGCCCTTTTCAAAGTCATGCGCTTCCGTTTCCAAATTTACGTTTTTGATCGCTTCACTCATAAACTTAACTCCTGCAACGCCAATTTAATCATGTCTTGCACATTGAGGTTATCATGCTCATTGTCGTTTTGGGCCTTTTGTTTCGCCATTAAAACCGCCTGATACGCATCCGCGCGTTGATAGCCCAAATTCACAAGCGCCGACACCGCATCTTGGTCCGCCGTCGCCATATCCGTATTGGCGGGTGCCGCAGCAACCGCCACACCTTTTGGTTTTGCCTGTAAATCCATCTTGCTGGCTTTATCTTTTAATTCCGTGATAATTCGTGCTGCCAGTTTTGGGACTACCCCATCGGCGCGCTGTACTGCGGCTTTATCCCCCGCGGCAATCGCGAAACCAAGCTGATCCAACGGACAAACAGTGAGAATTTTCAGCGCTGCTTTCGCCCCAACACCTTGAACACTGATGAGCAAGCGAAACCATTGCTGCTCCGCTTCGCTCCGAAAGCCAAAGAGATGAATATGATCTTCACGGACTTGCGTTTCAATCAGCAGCGAGAGCGGCTCGCCCTTCTGCCCGCTTTGGCTCAAGGTCGCATTCGAACAAAACACCTGATACCCCACGCCATTCACATCGAGGATCAAATAATCCTGCGCGACACTGTCCAATATCCCTGAAAGTTTTGAAATCATGGTTTATCCTTTTGGCGTCAACAAATAGATACTCAACAAAGCTGTGCCAACACCTATCATTTGTTGCAACGATATCGTTTCTTTTAAAAATATCACAG
>JBCDCD010000029.1:0-10724 GCA_039182445.1 Pseudomonadota bacterium
GGCCTATGGCATTACCCTTGGTGACGCAATTAAGGACCTTTCTTCGCATTTAACGTGTCAAAGTATTTCACAAGAATGGTTTAAACAAGAAACCTTACGTGACCGCGTTGAAATTCGATTGCCGATGGTGGATGGAACGGCGCAAAACGATCTCATTTGCACCTTGCCCATATTCAATGAATTTAATTATAAATCAGATAGTTATCGTTACGTGCGTCTTTATGCACCGCGTCAATAAATAGGGTGTTAATATGCCTCAACGGGTCTGACTTCAACGACTTCCGGCACGTAATGACGCAGCATATTCTCAATACCACTCTTCAAGGTCATGGTTGAGCTGGGGCAGCCCGCACAGGCGCCGCGCATGTGAAGATAGACAATGCCCTCTTCAAAACGATCAAAAACGATATCACCACCATCCATCGCGACCATAGGGCGCACGCGTTCCTCAAGCAGCTCTTTGATTTGTACCGTCAGTTCATCATCATCTTCGCTTATGGCATCGACGTCTTCTTTTGCGTCATAGAAAGGCATACCGCCAACAATGTGATCCATAATCACCGCCATGATTTGGGTTTTGAGCATATCCCATTCAGCATCATCGGCCTTAGTCACGGAGATAAAATCCGCGCCGTAAAAGACACGCGTCACAGGCTCAAGCTTAAAAAGATTGTTGGCCAAATGATTGGCCGCGGCTTCGTCCGCAGACTTAAACTCGGTTACGCCTTTTTCCATGACCGGACGGCCAGGGAGAAATTTAATGGTATTCGGATTGGGGGTTTCTTCGGTTTGTATAAACATAGCTGCACTTTATTTGTTTTGCTTCTCGCAAGTCAAGCCGCAAAACAAATATACCTCAGGCGTGCGCAATGATTCAAAGAGCGCGCTACGGCCTCGTTAATCTGAGAATTTTTGTGTGGCTTAGTTATATCCGATCGTGCCTTCGGGACCGCTGGGTGCCCAGAAATACCGATTGGTGTTTTCGAGAAAGTCGATGTAATGGCCCATTTTATGCTCATTATAGATTTTCTTGAAATCGATCGATTTGATCACGCTGCGGAAATTCTTATCCCACGCTTCATAAGCATGTGCGAGGGACGAACACTCAACGATATAAAGCGTGTTGTAATACAGCGAAGCAAAAGCTATACCGCGACGCGATTGCATCGCCAAGCCATCGCGGGTGCTGTAACTAAAATTCGCGTAGCTTGCGATCCAACGACCGAGGCCACCCCCATCATAGACGCGGCCAATATCATACTCATCATAATGGCCCATATACGATTGCCAGAACGGAATGCTCACCGCATCTTTTTGAACGGCTTTGCCATATTGCGGTGGGAAGATTGTATAACGGCTGTCTTCTTCGGCTTTAATTTTACACACCGGATCGGCGTTTTTCGACGGCGCAACGACAGTTAAAATATCGGTTGGATTGCGATTGGTTTGTTGTTCCCACGTGTCCGGGAAGCTGACGGTCAAATGCGTCTTGGGATCTTCCCAAATATAGTAATCGGCCCAGGCCGGGGACGCGATGAGGAAAGCAGCCATGAAAAGAATAAGGCGAGTCATGATAATAGTATACGCGCCTCTTTCCAATGAGACAAAGTTTTTAAGCAGCTAGTATTGCAGGCTTATCAGCATGACGCCTAACAGGTTCAGGCAAATCAATTAAATCTCCATAACGAGGGGTGCCTGCAATGACGGCTCTAATGGTGTCTTCTGCCGTTGAGGAGACAAAGCTTGTACTCAGGGTTAATGGTGCCTCAGGAGGTCTATTATCCCCAAAAACATTGTCGCTTATTTTACCTAGATTAATATCAACTGTTCTGCGATCACCTTTTGCCGCAGCTACTTTTAAGTCAGATACATAAGTGTGAAAAAGAATGGCGCCTGTCTGCGATACAGAATCCGAAAGGACCTCTTGATTAACTTGAATACTCATATTACACCCCCTAGTTTTCGTAATAACTAGGTGGATTATGTCGCGACTAAGGAGCTTTCGTCAATAAAATTACAATATCAGGACCAAAAACCTGTGATTTCTTTCACTTGCTTGATTGTTGGTGCCGCCAATTCTTGGGCTTTTTCATTGCCCGTTCGCAAAATCGCGTCGATTTCAGCCTGATCCGCCATCAGCTCATTCATACGCGCCGTAATTGGCCCAAGCTTCTCGACCGCCAAATCGGCCAAGGCTGGCTTGAACTCAGAGAATTGCTTGCCACCAAATTCTGCCATCACGGCTTCTTTATCGGTTTCACTCAGCGCTGCATAAATACCAATAAGGTTGGCCGCTTCCGGTCGATCTTCGGCTTCTTTATCATTGGCCGGGACTGGATTCGCATCGGTTTTGGCTTTACGGATTTTCTGCGCGATCGTGTCGGCATCGTCGGTTAAGTTTATCCGTGTCATATCGCTTTCGGCAGATTTGCTCATTTTTTGGGTACCGTCGCGCAAGGACATCACCCGCGTCGCCTCCCCGGTAATCACCGGTTCAGGCAATGGGAAGAAATCTTCGCCCGCAAGATGTTGATTAAAGGAACTGGCGATATCACGCGCGAGTTCCAAATGCTGCTTCTGATCATCCCCAACGGGTACGTGCGTCGCCTTATAAATAAGAATGTCAGCAGCCATCAAAACCGGATAAGCATACAAGCCCAGCGAAGCGAGGTCTTTTTTATTACCAGCCTTTTCTTTGAACTGGGTCATACGGTTCAACCAGCCCATTGGCGTTTGAGTAGCAAAAATCCAGTTAAGCTCACAATGCGCCGGCACGGCGGATTGCGCGAAGATATAGGATTTCTCGGGATCGACACCACAAGCAATATAGGCCGCTGCCGTCTCTCGCGTGGCTTGCGCGAGCTTACTGGGATCATGCTTCACCGTAATCGCATGAAGATCGACAACCCCGTACAGGCATTGATTACCGCCTTCATCCTGCATTCCCACCCAGTTTTTAAGCGCACCAAGATAATTACCGAGCTGAAGCCGGTTGGTGGGCTGCATACAGGAAAGGATACGCTTACTCATTTGTTGTGTCTTTCTTCAATAAGAGTTGTTTTATATCGGCTATCTTTATCGCACCTGTAGCCAAAATACCAGCCCCATAAATCGCCATACCGCCAATAACGAGCGCCATCAGGCGTGTCACTCTTTCAATTTCTGAGATATCATCGAAAACCATGAAATACTTGTCAGATACCATGAGTAAAAACGCCATGATTAATGTCGCAAAAACGATTTTAAAAACGACATCACCAAAACGTTTATCCAATTGCAACGATTCATTTTTATGAATGCCACGATAGAGCAAACCAAGCTGCAGCCAACCAACAATCCCGGTTGAAATTGCAATACCGGCTACACCGAACGGAATAATCAACATCAAGCTTAAAGCAATATTAAGCAGCGTGATAATAATGGAGACCTTCACCGGACTCATCGTGTCTTGTTGCGACCAATAGGCCGTTTGAAAAATCTTTGAGGCGACATAAGCAGGAAGACCAATCGCGTATCCCATTAAAACGGTGGCAGCAATCGCCGTATCCGCATCGGTAAATTTGCCGCGTTCAAACAAGGCGCCAATGAGTGTTTCGGGAATAGTAAAAAGCGCCACTGCCGCCGGTAATGATAAAAGTAAGGAAATCTCCAACGCGCGGTTAAATAAATTTTGCGTTCCGGCAATATCTTTTGCTGTCATCGCTTTTGAGAGCATTGGCAGTAATGCCGTACCCACAGCAATACCGATCATGCTAAGCGGTAATTGATTCAAACGATCCTCATAATAAAGATATGAGATTGATCCGCTTGCGAGCAATGAGGCAATAATCAAATCCACTAGAAGATTGACATGCATCACCCCAGCGCCGAGAACCCCCGGCCCCATCAGCTTGAAGAGTTTTTTGATATTGGTGCTAAACTCCGGAACTTTAATAGTAAGGCTAAGCTTATGCTTCTTAACAAAGTAAACCAGCAAAAGAAATTGTGAGACCCCCGCCAGCGCAATACCGTAGGCCATGGCATGGCCAGCCGTCTCACTAAAATCTGTAAAGAATAGAAGCGCAAGAATAAGCGAGACATTGAACAAGATCGGCGCCGCCGCAAAAGGCGCAAATTTATTATGCGCATTGAGCATCCCGCCCAATAAAGCCGTGAGAGACATAAAGATGAGGTAGGGAAACGTTATTCGTGATAAATCAACAGCGAGGTCATAACGGATCGGATCGTCGGCAAAGCCCGGGGCGATTGCATATATAATGTAGGGCATCGCCATCAATGCCAACAAGGTAAACGGCACCAAAATGACAAGCATCATCGCAAAAGCATTGGACGCAAAGACGGAGGCTTTTTCCTTGCCGTCTTTTTCGAGCATTTCGGAATAAAGCGGTACGAATGAAACACTAAACGCCCCTTCCGCCGTCACACGGCGAAAGAAATTGGGGAGTTTCAACGCCACAAAGAACGCATCGGCAATAGGCCCCGCCCCCAGAATAGCTGCCGTTAAAATATCGCGGATAAAACCAAATACACGGCTTAAGCCTGTGAAGCCTGCAACTGTTGTGATTGCCCTAAGAAGTTTCATGCAAGTTTTTTACTCCCCCTAAAAAGGTTATACAATCAAATAAAACATGGTAAAGGGATAGCATGACTCAAAACCCTGAGAGCACGCAATTTGGTGAGAAAACTGTCACGGCGGACGAGAAAACCACTCTTGTCCGTGGTGTGTTTGATTCTGTCGCCGATAATTACGACATTATGAATGATCTAATGTCGGGCGGTATTCACCGCCAATGGAAAAATCATCTGATTCGTAAGATTCGCCCTAAAGCGCATTATTCTTACCTCGATGTCGCCGGGGGCACGGGTGATATCGCCTTCCGGATTCGCGAGAAGTTAGGCCAAAAAGCCGATATTACGCTGTGTGACCTCAATTGGGATATGCTGCGCGTGGGGCGCGATCGAGCTGTTGATAAAGGGTGGCTCAATGAGTTTGAATGGGTCACCGGCAATGCGGAAACGCTGCCCTTGCCCGATCAAGCCTTTGATATTTATACGATTTCTTTTGGTTTGCGCAATGTGACCCACATTGATGACGCCCTCAAAGAGGCGCATCGCGTGCTGAAACCGGGCGGGAAATTCTTCTGTTTGGAGTTTTCCACAGTTGAAAATCCGTTTCTATCACGGCTGTATGACGGCTTTTCTTACAATATCATTCCCAAAATCGGTAAAACAGTGGCCAAAGACGAGGGAAGTTATCGCTATCTTGTTGAATCCATTCGGAAATTTCCGTCTCAGAAGCAATTGGTTGAGCGTATTGAAGCAGCTGGATTTTCGCATGTTGCTTATGAAAATCTATCTTTTGGGGTCGCGGCGATCCATTCTGCAATAAAATTATAATTCCATATTTTCCGAAAAAACTGTTGCATTATGGAACAGAACTCTATTAACTACCGTGCAAATGAACCTGATTAGGGGTTTTACAAGGTGGGGAATACATTCAAAAACCGCCAAAAATTTGAAGGAAGGAAACTTAAACTATGAATAACAATGTATTGAAATCTATTTTCTTTGCGGCTGTTGTTTTGGTAGCTGGTATCGTTGCAATGCAAGTTGTTTACAACAATGTAAACGGTGATGCAGAAGGCTTTGCTGCTATTGAACCTGCAGTTGGTGAAGCAATTGATGGCGCTACAGAAGCTGTAACAGATGCTGCTGAAGCAACAGCGGAAGCTGCTGGCGATGCTGTTGAAGGTGCTAAAGAGATGGCTGCTGATGCTGGTGAAGCTGCTGGCGACGCTATCGACAGTGCAACTGAAGCAACAAAAGAAGCAATGGCTGAAGCAACTGACGCTGTGACAACTTCTCCTGAAGAAGCTGCTTTAAGCGAAGCAACAGATGCTGCTGAAGAAGCAGCAACAGAAGCGGCAGAAGCTGCTGCTGAAGATGCTGCAAGCGAAGCACCAGCTGCTGGTGACGATGCTATCGATGCTGCTAAAGAAGCAATGGAAGACAAAATTAACATGTAATTTTTTCTTCGTTTGAACGAATTTAAGAGACCTCATTTTGCGATGAGGTCTTTTTTGTTTTAGGATACAGCGATGTTAAACGGAAAACGGATACTTCTTATTATCAGCGGCGGCATAGCGGCTTATAAATCGCTTGAGCTGATAAGGCTATATAAGAAGGCAGGCGCGCAAGTGCGATGTATTGTGACAAAAGGCGGGAGCCAGTTTGTCACCCCTCTCTCTGTAGCGGCCATTACGGAAGAACGTGTGTATGATGACCTCTGGTCTCTCAAAGATGAAACAGAAATGGGACATATTCGTTTGTCGCGGGAAGCTGATCTCGTTGTCGTTGCACCGGCAAGCGCCAATATTATCGCGCAGATGGCGCATGGCCTTGCCGAAGATTTAGCCTCGACAACTTTATTGGCAACTGACAAGGAAATATTAATCGCCCCGGCAATGAATCCGATGATGTGGAATCATGCCGCGACGCAAGAGAATATTACAGCTTTAAATAAGCGCGGTGTTCATATGATCGCGCCAACTGCTGGCGAAATGGCCTGCGGCGAAACAGGTATAGGTCGTATGGCGGAACCGGAAGATATCCTCAACGCAACGATTGATTATTTTCAAAAGAACAAACCGCTTTCTGGATATCGCGCCGTGGTTACCAGTGGCCCGACACAAGAACCGATTGATCCGGTGCGCTTTATTGGCAATCGTTCCAGCGGTAAACAAGGCCACGCCATTGCTCAAGCGCTCTCCGATATGGGTGCGGCTGTTAGATTGGTGAGCGGGCCTGTGGCTTTAAAAGACTCTGATGGCTTAGAAACCATCAAAGTGCAAACAGCGGATGAAATGCTCGCGGCTTGCGAAGAGTCACTCCCGGCTGATATTTTTGTCGCCGCTGCGGCTGTGTGTGACTGGAAGATCCAGAACAGCTCTAACAAAAAGATAAAGAAAACAGAGGGTGCTCCTACTTTAGAATTTGAAGAAAACCCTGACATCCTTAAGACAATTGCTAACCATCAAAACAGACCAGAACTCGTAATTGGTTTTGCTGCCGAAACAGATCACGTAATAGAAAACGCAAAAAAGAAAATTGCTTCAAAGGGATGCGATTGGATTGTCGCGAATAGTGTTGCGAATGGCGAAACATTTGGCAGCGATGAGAACGCCGTTACAATTTTAGGCCGTGATTTTACGAAGGAATTCGACAAAGCCGATAAAACCACAATTGCCCGTGACATTGTTCAGGAAATCATTCATTATTTGCAGCAAGATAAAACATTGAAAGCCGCAGAATAAGGAGCGCACCATGGTTGAAAAAGTCAAAGTTTCTCTGACCCCAATGGATCATGCCGTCGGTCTCAACTTACCGACTTATGCAACGGAACAATCGGCGGGCATGGATCTCACCGCCGCACTACCTGAAGCCATTGAATTAGAGCCAGGTGATCGTATGCTTATCCCCACTGGTTTGAGTATTGCTTTGCCCGAAGGCTACGAGGCACAAGTTCGTCCTCGCTCCGGTCTTGCGCTTAAACATGGTATTACCGTTCTCAATACACCCGGCACGATCGATGCGGATTATCGCGGGGAGATTGGCGTTATTTTGATCAATCACGGCAAGGAAGCGTTCACGATTGAACGCGGTATGCGCATCGCACAAATGGTCATCTCCCGTCACCAATCCATTGAATGGGATGTTGTCGAAAGCCTTGATGAAACCGAACGCGGCGAAGGCGGCTTTGGATCAACCGGCACGGGCGGCTAATCACCAAATTCTTAAGGAAAACCCCTAAAAAAGCTTGGATTTCTGCTAATCCGAGGTGCTAAAACGGATGTATGTCCACACAAGCCGCCGTTCAGGAAAATAGCGATGCGTCGCCAACCCTTGAGGATTTTCTTGCCCAAGGGCACACGCCAATGATGGCGCAATATCATCTCATCAAAACACACCATCCCGATTGTCTGTTGTTTTACCGTATGGGTGATTTCTATGAATTATTTTACAGCGATGCCGAACAAGCATCGAGCGTACTGGATATCACCCTGACCAAACGCGGCAAATCACAAGATAATGATATACCCATGTGCGGCGTGCCGTTTCATTCTTACGAGCCTTATCTGGCGAAATTAATCAAAGAGGGATTTAAAGTCGCAATTTGCGAACAAACTGAAACCCCCGCACAGGCCAAAGCGCGTGCTAAAGAAGAAGGTAAACCCACCAGCAAAGCACTCGTAAACCGTGAAGTTGTGCGTATTGTGACGCAAGGCACCCTCACCGAAGATAACTTGCTCGAAGCGCGCGAAAATAACTTCATCGCCTGCTTAGCCAAGGCTGGTAAGGATTACGGACTGTCATGGTTGGAAATGACCACTGGCTATTTTCAAACACAGACAGTAACGCTTGAGAAAACAGCAGCCGTATTAGAGAGTATTTCACCGCGTGAATTACTCATCGCCGATAGTTTGAAACAAGATGAAAATTTATTTGATATTTTTGCACCCTATCAAAAAATTATCACGCCAATTGCCGATAGCTTATTTGATAGTCAAAACGCGCAAAAGCGTATTGAACAAATTTATGATGTCAAAACACTGACTTCTTTTGGTGATTTCACCCGTGCGCAAATTGCCGCCGCCGGAACACTTATTGATTATGTTGAACGCACCCAAAAAGGGAAACTGCCGCATCTGATGCATTTACAAAATGCGCGCGACGATCACGGCATGGAAATTGATGCCGCCACGCGCCGTAATTTAGAACTCACCCATACATTACAAGGCGCGCGTAAGGGTTCCCTGCTCTCCGTTATCGACAAAACCGTCAGTAGTGCGGGGGCACGACTGCTTCATCAACGCCTTTCTTCGCCGCTGACTGATCCCAATGCCATTCAACAGCGGCAAGATGAAATTGCGTTCTTTATTGAGAATAAAAAACTGCGCGTTGAAATCATCTCTCTTTTAAAAGAGCTACCCGATATTGAACGCTCCATTGCCCGTCTTTCTCTTGATCATGGAGGACCACGCGATCTTGGCGCCCTTAAAAATGGATTGTTTTTGGCAGAGCGTATTCGTGTCCTACTTGGCGCTACAAACGATGCTTCTTTTAAAAATATAATTGGCAATCTGCAACAAAAGAGTGACTGTCAAAAACTTGCTGATAAACTAACCAAAGCTCTCAAAGAAGATCTTCCGTTTCTAGCGCGCGATGGCGGATTTATCAGTGAAGGATTTCACGCACGGCTTGATGAGTTGCGCGGATTAAGGGACAACAGCAAGCGCCATATCGCTGAGCTACAGGCGCAATATCGCAGTAAAACCGGGGTTGAGACGCTTAAAATCACCTATAATAATGTCCTTGGCTATTTCATTGATGTCACGGCGCGTCATGCCGACAAGCTGATGGTGAAACAAGAAGATGCCGGTAACGACAATCCGTTTATTCATCGCCAGACCCTTGCCAATAATGTGCGTTTTACCACGCCAGAACTTTCAGAATTAGAACGCGATCTTTCCAGCGCCGCGGAAAAAGCCATCGGTATTGAAAATCAAATTTATGGCGACTTAGTGCGAGAAATAAATGCACTTGCCACGCCGATCGGTACCATCGCACAAGCTCTGGCACAAATTGATGTGGCCAGTGCTTTTGCCGAACTGGCGATTGATAAAAAATATACGCGACCCGTTGTTGATCACTCTTTAAATTTTGATATTGAAGAGGGTCGTCACCCGGTCGTTGAAGCGGCACTTGATCAAGAGCATCAAAGCTTCATACCGAATAATTGTGATTTAGGTATTGATCAACGTTTATGGTTGCTTACTGGGCCCAATATGGCGGGTAAATCGACCTTCCTTCGGCAAAATGCGTTGATCGCAATATTGGCACAGATTGGCTCCTTTGTGCCCGCCAAAAAAGCACATATCGGCGTTGTCGACAAGCTTTTCAGCCGTGTTGGTGCCGCGGATGATCTAGCACGCGGACAATCCACTTTTATGGTCGAAATGGTCGAAACCGCCGCTATTTTGAATCGTGCCACGGAACGTTCGTTGGTAATTTTGGACGAAATCGGACGCGGCACGGCAACTTTTGACGGGCTGTCAATCGCTTGGGCATGTGTTGAACATCTTCATGAAGCAAATAAAGCGCGTGCGCTTTTTGCGACGCATTATCATGAATTGACCGCCTTGCAAGAACAGCTTATTTCGCTGTGTTGTTATTCACTGCAAGTAAAAGAATGGGAAGGCGATATTGTCTTTACGCATCATGTCGCCAAAGGCAGTGCCGATAAATCCTATGGTATTCATGTCGCAAAACTTGCTGGGCTTCCCTCTTCTGTTATTGGTCGTGCGAAAGATGTACTGTCTGGATTAACAAGTGGTAAGAGCAATAACGCCGCCTCTCTCGCACGCGACTTACCACTCTTTACAGCCGCACCCGTTGAAGAAAAAACATCCAAAGCCGAAGAGGCTTTAAAGGATATTAATCCAGATGAGCTCAGCCCAAAAGAGGCTTTGGAAGCTATTTACAAGCTGAAAGAAACGCTAAAAAACTGATTGTAAATCCTGTGCCGGGATCGCGGTGTAGCCAATAAAGAGACCGATAAAAATTAAAATTATCGACGAGAAAATGCGCATACCTTTGAGAAATTCAATTGGAATTTTCTTACGGTATAGAGCGAATGGCAAACAATAAAGAATTGGCATACCACC
>JBCDCD010000030.1:0-10323 GCA_039182445.1 Pseudomonadota bacterium
GAATTTATCGATACAGATGGTGTGCGTTTGCGCAAAGATACAATTCGCAGCTATGAGGGAAAAGAAATACATCGTCGATTGCTTGATGAAATTTATCACGATCTAAAAGATGAAGGTGGCGAAATACTTATTAAGGGTCTCACCGAAGAAAAATGGGTGAGCCCAGATAACGAAGCCTTTTTAAAAAATCACCTGGATCGCCTTTTAAAAGCCGGTATCACAGAACGCCTTCTGGTTTCAGAAAAAGATCAAACCTTTGTTGCGCCACGTCATTGGTATCGCAAAATTCCATCAGAATATTTTAGCCTTCATACGCAATGGATTTTTAACAATAAAGTTGCCACAGTGACTTGGGGCGATGTCGAAAAGCTTATCATCATTGAATCCCCTAGCTTTTTTAACGCAGAAACAAAAACATTTAACTGTATATGGGATAATGTGGCGCAACCATTGGAGCCGGATCATGCTTCATAAAACACCATTACAGACAATGCCGAAAAAATCAGCACCTTCAAAAATTCGTCCTGTTACAGATGAGGATCTGGAATTTTTGCAAGAAAAGCTTGATGCGCATAAGACACAAGACCCGTATCAAAAATCTGCAAATTACTATGCAATGACTGGCAGAAACGGACTCTGGATGATTGAAGAAGGTGATTCAACGGTTATTATTTGCCAGCATCCCAATGATGCCGACATAAAACTTATTTTTCCGGTTATTGGGATGAAAAATGAACGGCTACTACTAAAAACAATTTCTGCCTTAAAGCAAACCAATACGGATTATCGTTTTGCACGTTTTGAAAATCTACCATTTGAAGAAAGGCGTTATCCAATTCAGGCTATAAAAGAAGATATTTTGGATTGGACTTTTCCTGTCTATACAATTGATTGTGCGCTTATCTCACAACATGAAGGAAAAAATTTCGGAAAGTTTCGCCAAAAGCTTAACCGAATCGATACCACAAATATCCAAGCTATGGACTTGGATGCCAATCATCATGAAAAAGATGTTCTCTCTGTCTTAGATGAATGGTCACCTCAAGGCCAAAAACGCGTTTACTACAGGCTACTAAATTTAATGCGCAAAAATAGGAATTTAAAAGGGCGTATTGTTTTTGAAGGCGACACCCCTATTGGATTTTCCATTTTTGAAGTCGCAACAAATCGTGTAGCAAACGCCTTTGCCCATATTGGCCTCCATCGTTATGGCGGCGCATCACAATATGTCATGAAAGATATGTGCCAAACATTGCTTCAAAACGATATCAAACAAGTTTGTATTGGTGGAAGCGAAAATGAAGGCCTTGATCGTTTCAAAAAAGAACTGGCGCCAATAGAGACGACATATCTTCAGAGTTGGGCTGAAGCCGTTGCGAGACAAGAAACAGCGCCAAAGGTCGTCAATTTACATTAACAAGTTTCCCCACCACAGAAGCCGTCCTTGCCCAGCGCAAGGGCGGTTTTCTTTTTGCTAAGCTTTATACGGCCAATTTATTCAGCTTCTCGGCCCACGCCTCTGCCCACTCTGGTATAAAGGCCACACCCCCATCATTACCCTGCCTTTTTCACATTCTCAGCTCCTCACGCCTCTTTTCCCTTATCTCTCTTCGCGCTACACTTCTCACTCTCTCTAGCTCTTTTTGTTTTATGAAAATATATTACGGTAACTTTCTTGTATTTTCTTGTTATGAATTTATTCCTAAATATTTGATTTAACTCATTATGTGACAAGTGTTTCACGTGAAACACAAAAATCATAAAATTTTTCATCCCCGTGATTCACATAATGAAAATGAAAATACTCATTCTCATTTTGAATCGGCTGTGCCATAAAAAAATATGAGTTCCGATCCCGCGATAGTTTCTGTAATGAATGACAATTCTTCTGAAAAGGAAGAAAAGGTTTTTCAAGAATTACCCCATAATTTTGAAGCCGAGCAAGGTTTGCTCGGCATGTTGTTGATTGATAACACATTGCTCGAACGCGTGAGCGATCTTTTACGCCCGCATCACTTTTCACATCCTTCGCATCAAAATATTTACGCGACGATTGAAAAAATGACTGATCGTGGTTTGGAAGCAAAACATACGACGCTCAAAGATTATTTTGAAAAAGATGAAGGCCTCGAATCAGTTGGTGGTAGCCAATATCTAGAAGCACTGCAAACTGAAGTGCCGATGATCAACAATATTCAAGACTACGCCCAAACAATTTACGATCGTTATCTTCGCCGTGAAATTATTCGCATGAATCACGATATCAATGCGGATGCGTATCAATTTGATATCGATAAAGACGCGACACAAATTATTGAAAGCGCAGAAAGCCAGCTTTTTAAACTCTCCGAAAGCGGCCAAACACAAGGCGGTTTCACGACATTACGCGATTCCGTTCTGGCCGCGATTGAGATTGCGGAAACCGCCTTTAAATCAGAAGGCCATGTTACTGGTATTACGACAGGCCTCACCGATCTTGATCATAAACTTGGCGGGTTACACAATTCTGATTTGCTTATTCTCGCAGCGCGTCCATCGATGGGAAAAACATCACTTGCCGTCAACGTTGCGTATAATGCGGCAAAGGCTTACGCGGAGAGCGGTGGAAAAGAAGGTGCGATTGTTGGTTTCTTCTCGCTCGAGATGTCATCTGACCAACTCGCGACAAGAATTCTTTCCGATCAATCCGGCATTTCCGGTGATGATATTCGTAAAGGTAATATCAAAGAAACAGACTTTAGAAAATTTGCCGAAGCCTCACAGAAGCTGAGTCAGATTCCTCTTTATATTGACGATACCCCTGCCCTTACCATCGGCGCGGTGCGTGCGCGAGCCCGCCGTTTAAAACGCCGCCATGGTTTGGATATGCTTGTGGTCGACTATTTGCAATTGTTGCAAGGCAGTGGATCACGACAATCCGAGGGTAACCGCGTGTTAGAGATTTCAGAAATCACCCGCGGATTGAAAGCGATTGCTAAAGAATTGAACATTCCCGTTGTCGCGCTGTCGCAGTTATCACGTGCAGTGGAACAGCGTGAAGATAAACGCCCAATGCTTTCCGACTTGCGTGAGTCCGGATCGATTGAACAAGACTCGGATGTGGTCATGTTTATTTATCGCCGCGAATATTATCTATCGCGCGAAGAACCGGAAAAGAAACCGAGCGAAGACGATGGAAAATTCAATGATCGTTACGCGCAATGGCAACAAGACCTTGCTGATTGTAATAACGTCGCCGATGTGATTGTCGCCAAGCAACGTCACGGCCCAATTGGTACAGTTTCTCTGCACTTTGACGCCAGTGTCACACGCTTTAGTGATTTAGAAAAAAGATACGACTAGATTAATTTTGGCGTATCAAAATCAGGATGCCCTTTTTGTACGACCTCTTTAGGTATCGTTACTCTACCGTCATCTTGGTATGTAGCTGTAAATAAATTTAGAAGAATACTATTTTTAATTTTGCCCCTCAGCTCCCTCTTTGAACTCATAGACATACCATCTTCGATATCTGGTGCATAAACTTGAGCGCCTCTTCGAATTGCCGCTTGATAAAACTCCATATCACCTTCGGTAAATTTTCTTTTTTCTGTCATTGCTACCGCCACCTCTGTACCAATACGGCTTAACATGTTTCCGATACTATTATTTCGTTCAGCCATATTACCTAGTTGCCACTCACGATTCAGTTTGCGCATAAATAAAGCTGCGGCCTCATTAAATGCTTTGCCTAGAGCAATTTGCTCTTCAGTCAGCTCAATTGGTGTATTATCATCAGACATGCGCAAGATTATAATTTACATAAAGTAAAAAGACAAGGATTTTCATGAAAAGCGGACTATTAGAGATCGATTTGGCGGCCTTAGCCGGTAACTATCAGATTTTAAAAGAAAAAGTTGGTGAAAATTGCACCGCTGCGGGCGTGATCAAAGCCAATGCGTACGGTTTAGGGGCCGATAAAGTCGCGCAAACGTTGCTCAATAATGGTTGTTCTTTCTTCTTCGTCGCGACATTGGATGAGGCGATATCGCTTCGGGATACCGTTACCGATCAACCAATCGCCGTTCTCAACGGCCTTGGCCCCGATCAAGCCGATGTTTTTTTAGAGCATAATTTATGGCCTGTTCTAAACAGCCCCAAACAAATCATCGCTTGGCAAAAAACCGCGCAAGACACAAAACAAACCCTGCCGACCATTATTCATTTTGATACCGGTATGAACCGATTGGGGTTAAGCCATAACGAAGCGCAGGATTTGATTGCGCATAAAGATGAACGGCTCAACGGTCTCAATTTACAATGGGTGATGACCCATTTTGCCTGCGCCGATGAAAAAGATCATCCATTGACAGCGCAACAAGCGCAAGCCTTTCAAGAGATTGCCGCGCATTTCCCCAACGCGAAAAAATCATTGGGCAATTCACCCGGTGTTTTCCGTCATGTCGATTACCACATTGACATGGTACGCCCGGGATACGCGCTCTATGGGGGTAATCCGACTCCCGAAGCCGACACGCCGATGAAACAAGTGGTATCCCTCCACACACCCATCTTACAAATTCGACATTGTAAAAAAGGTGAGAGTATTGGCTATGGTGCCAGTCATGTTTTTGAAAAAGACACGATAACCGCAACCATCGCCATTGGGTATGCCGATGGATTTTTACGCAGCCATAGCAATGATGCGACGGTCTATTATAACGGTGCGCCCTGCCCCGTTCTTGGTCGTGTCTCAATGGATTTGACCACGATTGATGTCTCGCATCTTGATACGCCGCCTGCCGAGGGGGACATGATTGAAGTGCTTGGCCCGCACCTAAGCGTTGATGACTCCGCCGATGAAGCGGGTACGATTGGCTATGAAATCCTCACCAGCCTAGGGCATCGATTTGGGCGTGTCTATAAAAGCTAATTAACCCTTTTCACCAATACAAAAAACATTTAAAAACAAGAGCATGGCTGAAGCAGCATCCACCAAAAAGAAATTTGCCTTACCGTGCTTGTTCCTGACACTTTTTCAGGCGGTAGGTCATTCTATTTTGAGCTTTTTGCGCTCAATTGGTGCGCTGTCTGCCTTTATCGGCAAAGCCACAGCGCATAGTGTGACGCCACGCTTTTACCCAAAGCTGATCTTCAAACAATTTATCGATATTGGCTATTACTCCCTGCCTGTTGTTGGCATGACTGCCTTGTTCACTGGAATGGTGCTCGCGTTGCAGAGCTATACCGGCTTTACCCGCTTTAATGCCGAAAGCGCGATTGCGGGCGTTGTTGCTTTATCTGTGACACGCGAGCTCGCGCCCGTGCTTGCTGGATTAATGGTCGCGGGCCGTGTCGGCGCCTCTATTGCGGCAGAGATTGGCACAATGCGTGTCACCGAACAGATTGATGCGTTGCAAACATTATCCGTGAACCCGATGAAGTACCTTGTCGCACCGCGGGTGATTGCCGGAACATTAATGCTACCCTTACTGGTTTTGATCGGTGACATTATCGGTATTTTTGGCGGCTATATTGTTGCGATTTACAATCTTGGTTTTTCACCGGGTAATTATATCGCACAAACATGGGATATCCTTGAGCGCATGGATGTGATTTCGGGTTTGATCAAAGCGGCCGCGTTTGGATTCTTGGTGGCCGTCACCGGATGTTATCATGGATATAATTCCGGACGGGGCGCCCAAGGCGTGGGGACAGCGACGACCTATGCGGTGGTCAGTGCCTCGATCCTTATTCTGATTTTCAACTATATTCTAACGCAGATTTTCTTCTCATGAGCACCAAGATTGAATTGATTGATGTGCATAAATCCTTTGGGCCGAAAAATGTGCTTAATGGCGTGAACCTCAAGGTCAATAAGGGCGAGAGCATGGTCATTATTGGCGGATCGGGGACAGGGAAGTCCGTCACATTAAAATGTATCTTGGGGTTGATGACACCCGACAAAGGCTCTGTTCTCATCGATGGCAAAGATGTCGCCACAATGGATGGTAAAGAGAAACAAAATCTGATGAAGAGTTTTGGGATGTTGTTTCAAGGGGGTGCGCTTTTTGATTCTTTAAAAGTTTGGGAGAATGTTGCCTTTGGTTTGATCCAAGGAAAAAGAATGCACAAAGAACAAGCACGACAGATTGCGATTGATAAATTGTTACAAGTCGGTTTGAGCGCGCAGACAGGTGATTTGTTCCCCGCCGAACTATCTGGCGGTATGCAAAAGCGGGTCTCATTGGCGCGGGCTATTGCGACTGAACCCGAAATTATTTTCTTTGATGAGCCAACCACGGGACTTGATCCGATTATGGCGGATGTGATCAATAATTTGATTGTTGAGTGCGTGAAAGATTTAGGGGCAACGGCGGTGACGATTACCCATGATATGGCGAGCGCGCGCAAAATTGCTGATCAAATCGCGATGATTTATGAGGGGAAAATTATCTGGGATGGGCCCGTCAAAGACCTCTATGATTCCGGCAATAGCTATGTTGAGCAATTCATCCATGGCCGCGCCGAAGGGCCGATTACCAAACACGCCAATTTCAACGCGAAATAGGCATTTTTTCGCTCAAATTCCCATAATTTTTGTTGATTTTTCAAATAATTATGGCTACTTTAAATTATGTCATTACTTCCCTATGACCCAAGAGTGGGCCCTCGGTATACAAGCGTCGAGGAAGCCAACGCAGCTTTAACCGCCTACCACGCGAGAACAACAACACGCAACAGAATCGGCAACATGGTTGCCAGCTCCAATACAACATTGGCCATTAAAATGACGGGGCAAAGGGTCTCTGATGCACGACGTTTGCGACGAGAAAGGCTCGCTCAACTTCGAGACGATATGGCCGAGTTAAAAAGGTTGCGTACCTCCAGTATTTATTCTCAGTACCGTGACGCCGCTCTCGCTCATCAAGGGCTCATTATTACAGACTATCCCATTTATCAAATGACGGATGGCATTGTGGGGACATCAACAAAATTTTACGCCTGGACCCGAGATCAAAGAACCAAAGAACAAGTCGGCTTCTGGGCTCGCTCCCCCTATTATCTTCGAACAACAGTCGGAGAAGATGGCTATCCTATTTTTGCTGATGGAGAATATCGCTACCATATGGCAACACTGCCATGGAATGCGGGTAAAGAAGATAAAAGAGAGGCGATCTCTAGCCACCACAAGAAATTGCGGGGTTTTGCCGCAAATTCAATGACCGTTTATGGCGGCGATATGAGTGACTTTCATGACAAAACACCAAGATCAGGATGTATCTATGGTTATACGAACGATAGTTTTGCTGTCAGTATTCATAGATGCCCCGCGGAAAAAGGCGGTGGATGGACATTAAAAGCCTCCAAAGCCTATGTGACCGCCAATGGCGAGAGAACTTTTGTTCCGATAGATAATTTGGATACAGAAGACAGCCTTAAAAAAGCCATCCAATCCAATGGCGTTCCCGTCATGCATTTTAAATCAAGAGCCCACGCGCATGCGCAGATGTTCATGATGCTTGATCAAAAAACGCAGATGGTTTGGGGAGCTATTAACCTTGCCAAACTCTATATGGAGAAAACCAATAAAAATCTAAAAGCACTCACTGATCGTACAACTGATGTTTACAACTGGGCTTTGAAAGAGGTAAAGGATCCTGAAAATATTAGCGATGCTACATTTGATGCGGGTAAAGCAGCAGCAGCAGCAGTTCTTGCAAATGCCGTTCTGACTATTTCTTTTCCTGTGGCGATTACAGTAGCTATCATCGATAACTTTTTTTCGAGAAAGGCTTTAGAAACATACAAAGATAAAAGCAGAGATAGGCGATGGAAAAAAGAAGGTGCTGCGGCATATCACCCTGATCAAGCAGATCATATTGATGCAACGCTTGAAAATATGGATCGTGAGGTCAATAGAAAGCCAAATCGCTTGATGGATAAATTTTTGAGAGTTTTAGACGGAAAGGAATGTGATGTTACACATGACCCTGTGCCACAAAAGAGCACAAGAATGCGTAATAAAGGCAGGATGGAGCTTACAGCCCTAGATGGAAAAGCCTACGCTAGAAAAGTATCACAACTTAATCTCAATATGTCGACCGAGATGTACTTCAACGGTACTATTCGACTGGTTCGCAAAGACCCTGAAACAAATAAATTAGTCACCTACGTCAAATATGTTGATGCACTTAATGTAAACCCAAGAATTGCGCTCTCCCAGTCAGCCCGTAAAATTTTGGGAGAGGGTGATAAAATTGTTAAATTCACGCAAGAAGAAAATAGAATGCCGATTCAAGAAGAAGTTTGTTCTTTTGAGCAAATGGTTGATGAAGTGATGGACAACATGGAAGAAGATGATGACGCACTAACCGCGCATATAAAAGATAAAGCAAAACGTCATATTAGTTGGCTCTTTGATAACAAAGCAAAAATAGTTGAACCAGAGGAAGTTGATGATGACGTGCCTGCGATTGCGAGCAAAACATTGAAAAAGTCTTTGCTGGCAAAAACAAAAGATGATGCGATGGCCATTATTTATGGTGACCGTTCCATCCGATTAAAGGAGCCATCAAAAGCATTGATTGAATTCTTTAAAGGGTGTGAGATGCCATGTCAGAAATATATTGTTGATCTTCATAAACGATCACAGCCCACATTATCAGCGGCATAAAGCATAAATCCTTCCTTCAAATCGCCGCAATCCTGTGCCATAACTACCCTATGCGGTGGATGTATCACTTATTCCTATGGATGTTTTCGCTTGGCTTTTTGGGGCTGATTGCGGGAATTGGCGCGTTTGGCTTTGTCATAAATTATTATGGCAAGGACTTGCCTGATTATGAGCAGCTACAAGAGTATGAGCCAAATGTGATGACGCGTATCTATGCCGCAGATGGTGAGCTGCTCGCGGAATATGCACAAGAAAAACGTGTGTTTATGCCGATCCAAAAAATTCCTGATGTGGTCAAGAAAGCTTTTCTTGCAGCGGAAGATAAAAACTTTTACGAACATTCAGGTCTCGATTTTTATGCCATTGCGCGCGCCGCCGTTACCAACATTCGCAACAAAGGATCTGGCCGTCGTTTGGTGGGGGCTTCAACGATTACACAACAGGTTGCGAAAAACTTTTTACTGACCAATGAAGTATCCTATGAGCGTAAAATTAAAGAAGCGATCTTAGCCACTAAATTAGAGCGTGCACTCACGAAAGACCAATTGCTTGAGCTTTATTTAAATGAAATTTTTCTTGGCTTTCGCGCCTACGGTGTTGCCGCGGCTTCACAAATTTATTTTGATAAGTCGCTTGATGAATTAACGATTGCCGAAGCGGCCTATCTCGCCGCCCTTCCGAAAGCACCGAATAATTATCACCCGATCCGCAAATATGATGCGGCGATATCCCGTCGAAACTGGGTGGTCGGACGTATGTTAGACGATGGTTATATCGAGCAAGCGCAAGCCGATATTGCCCGTGAAAAGCCGCTAGAAATGGCCGAACGTAATTTTGCCGAGGATATTCAAGGGGACTTTTTTGCTGAACAAGTGCGGCGTATTGTTGACAGCAAATATGGCCGTGACAGCCTCTATCAAGGCGGGCTGACCGTTCGCTCAAGCCTTGATCCCGAATTACAAAATATTGCCGTTGATTCTTTGCGCGATGGCTTGATGGCCTATGATAAACGTCATGGATGGCGTGGCCCGATTGCCAAATTACAATCCATGGAAAACTGGCAAGACGATCTCGCTAAGATTGCGACACCAAAAGGCAAACTCAAAAACTGGCAGCTTGCTGTTGTCACCAACATCACCGATGAAAAAGCCGCGCTTGGTTTTGCCGATGGTTCCACGGCACCGCTACCTCTTGCAGGTGTTGAATGGGCACGCAAATGTTTACAAGACTGTTATGCGCTTGGCGCGGAAATTACCCGTGTTGGGCAAGTGTTAGAAAAAGCCGATGTGGTGTTGGTAGAGAAAATTGAGGATGCTTTTGTTCTGCGTCAAATTCCGAAAGTTCAAGGCGCTATTCTTGTTCTTGACCCGCATACAGGCCGCGTGCTGGCGATGCAAGGCGGCTGGACCCATGATTCGAGCTTTAACCGGGCGACGCAGGCCAAACGCCAACCGGGCTCCGCGTTCAAGCCTTTTGTGTACCTCACCGCTTTCGAAAAAGGCTTTACACCCTCCACCGTGGTTGTTGATGGCCCCTTCTCTATTCGTCAGGATAACGGCGAGATTTGGAGTCCGAAAAACTATTCCAATAAATTTTACGGCCCGTCGACGTTGCGATTGGGATTAGAAAAATCACGAAACTTGATGACGGTGCGACTCGCCAATAAA